>CALBDV010000671.1 GCA_937927565.1 uncultured Holophagales bacterium | reverse complement strand
GAGGAGCGCGCCGTGCGTCAGGAGCGAGGAGGCGCCGTCGGTGATCGACGAGGAGAGCCAGTTCCACGGGAGGAGGCCGCAGAAGAGGAAGAGGGCGTACGGGGACGTCGACGGGCTCCGGTTCGGCAGGAGGAGCTGGAAGACGAGTGCGTAGACGGCCAGCATCAGGAGAGGGTTCAGGAGCGACCAGAAGAAGCCCAGGACGCTCCCGCGATAACGCGCCTTCACTTCCCGCGCCACGAGAACACCGACGAGCGCCCTGTGGCGCCAGAGATCGCGGAGCCGCTCCATTCCGGTCGTTGATGATACGCGGCGTCGCTCGCATTCCGACCCATCCCGCCGGACCGCGCCGGCGTAGTGTCGGGGCATGGGCGCGAAGGTCGTCGTCGAGGGTGTCCGAAAGGCCTGGAGAACGGTTCCGGAGGCGGGAGAGGGTGCCGTTTCGGAGGCCCTCGCGGGGGTCTCCTTCTCGCTCGAGCCCGGTGAATTCGTGGCGCTCCTCGGACCCTCCGGCTGCGGCAAGTCGACCCTCCTGAATCTCCTCGGCGCGCTCGACCGCCCGACGTCGGGGCGCGTCCTCGTCGACGGTCACGACCTGGCGCTCCTCTCCGAGGCCGGACGCGACCTCTACCGGCGCCGGACGGCCGCAACGGTCTTCCAGTTCTTCAATCTCCTGCCGACGATGACGTCGCTCGAGAACGTCGCCCTCCCGCTCCTCCTCGACGACGTGCCTCCTGCGGAAGCGGACGAAAGGGCCGCGGCCGCCCTCGGGGAGGTGGGCCTCCCGGACAAGTCCGGCGCCTTCCCCTGGCAGCTCTCCGGAGGGCAGATGCAGCGGGTGGCCGTCGCACGAGCGCTCGTGGCGAAGCCCTCGCTCCTTCTCGCCGACGAGCCGACCGGGAACCTCGACTCGCGCTCCGGGGCACGGGTCCTCGACCTCGTTTCCGACCTCGTCGCAGGGCGCGGCGTGACGATCGTCCTGGCCACGCACTCCAACGAGGCGGCGGCCCGCGCGACGCGCGTCCTCCGCCTCCGCGACGGCCTCCTCGAAGCGTGAGCCGCGTCGCGCCCCTCTTCGGGCCGCTCCTCTTCCGCCCCCTCCGGCGCGACCGGCTGCGCTTCGCCCTCACCGTTGCCGGAATCGCGGTCGGCGTGGCGACGATGGCAGCGATCCTCCTCGCGAACGCTTCCGTCCTCGCCTCCTTCTCCGCGACGGTCGACGTCGTCGCCGGGAAGGCCGCCCTGACGGTCCTCGCCGACGGCCCCGGCATCCCGGAAGAGGCGCTCGAGCGGCTCTCCTGGCTCCGGGCGCGCGGTGTCACGGTCGTCCCCGCCGTCGTCGCGACGGCCGCGTTGCAGGGGGGAGATGGCGACGTCGTCGAGATCCTCGGCATCGACCCGGTCACCGACCCTTCCGTACGGGACTACCGCTTCACCTCACAACCAGACGTCGAAGAGACGACCCTCGGCCGCCTCTTCGCGGTCTTCGAGCGGAATGCCATCCTCGTGCCGGCACCGCTCGCAGAGCGGCTCGGCCTCACCGAAGGATCGGAGCTCGGCGTCTTCGCCGGCGGCGCCGTCCGGCGGCTCCGCGTGGCCGGAATCCTCCGGCTCGAAGGGGCCGCCCGTGCGGCCGCCGGGTCGGTCGTCTTCGCCGACATCGCCACGGCCCAGGAGCTCTTTGGTCGCGAGGGATTCCTCGACCGGATCGACCTCGTCCTTCCCGAAGGCCTCAGCGACCCCGGCCGCGCCGCTCTCGAAGAGTCCGTGCGGGACTCGCTCCCCCCCGGCGTGACGGTGGGCCGCCCCGAGCGGCGGACGGCGACGGTCGACCGGATGGTCCGCTCCTTTCGCGTGAACCTCACGGCGCTCGGCCTCATCGCGCTTCTCGTCGGAACCTACTTCGTCTACAGCACGCTCTCCATCTCGGTCCTGAGGCGGCGGTCCGACATCGGGACGGTCCGCGCGCTCGGAGCCTCGTCCCGATCGGTCTTCCTCGTCTTCCTCGCGGAAGGCGCCGCCCTGGGCGTCCTCGGAAGCTCTCTCGGCCTCGTCCTCGGGGCCGGCATGGCGAAGGCCGCGCTCGCCGCCGTCGGCGGGACGGCGACGGACTTCTACCTGACCCAGGCCGCCCCGTCGCTCGCCCTCGAGCCGCGGGCCCTGGCCATCGCCTTCCTCGCCGGCCTCGTCACCTCGATCCTCTCTGCCCTCGCTCCCGCCCTCGAAGCAGCCCACGTCGATCCGGCCTCGACGTTCCGGCACGGCTCCGTCGAGGCGTCCCGGCGGCGGGCCGTGAAGCCGCTCGCGATCGCCGGCGCGTTCCTCCTCCTCCTCGCCGCCCTCGCCACGCGTCCCGGGCCGGTCGGAGGCCTTCCGCTCTTCGGCTTCGCGGCGGTCTTCCTCGTCGTCGCCGGCGTCTCGCTCCTCGCCCCCTTCGCCGTCACGACGGTCGCGCGACACGCCGACCGGCTCGCCGTGCGACTCCTCGGCGTCGAGGCGAGGATCGCCCGCGCGAACCTCACCGGGAGCCTGTCTAGGACGGCCGTCGCCGTGGCGGCCCTCTCGATGGGGATCTCGATGATGGTCGCCGTCGCGGTGATGGTCGGCTCGTTCCGCGCCACCGTCGTCGACTGGGTCTCGCAGACGCTGAAGGCCGACCTCTTCGTCGCGCCCGAGGGAGGGCGGTCGCAGCGCGCCCTCGGCCGGCTCCCCGAGGAGGTCATCACGCTGCTGGAACGGGTTCCCGGCGTCGCCTCCGTCGACCCCTTCCTTTCCTTCGAGGCGACGCGGGACGGAGTCCCGTTCACCGTCGGGTCGGGGCGCTTCGCCCTCGTCGCGGCGCACGGAGACCTGCCGATGGCCGACGGGAGCGACACGCGCGAGGTCCTGGCGCGCGCCCTCTCCCGGGGCGAGGCGGTGGTCTCCGAACCCTACGCCGTGAAGTTCGGCGTCCGCACCGGCGACCTGGTCACCCTCCCCGCGGTCGACGGCCCCGCGATTCTCCGCGTCGCCGGTGTCTACCGCGACTACTCGAACGACCGCGGGACCGTGACGATCGACAGAACCCTCTTCCGCCGCCTCTTCCGGCTGGACGGCGCGGTCAGCCTCGCGCTGCGCCTCGATCCCGCCGTCTCGCCCCAAGAGGGTCGCAGCCGCGTCCTTTCCGCAACCCGCGATCGTTTCGCGCTGCGCGTCCAGACGAACGCCTCTCTCCGGGATGCGGCCCTCGCCCTCTTCGACCGGACGTTTGCGGTGACCTACGCCCTCGAAGCCGTGGCGATCGCCGTCGCCGTCCTCGGCGTCTTCTCGACGCTCCTCGCGCTCGTCCTGGAGCGAAGGCGGGAGATCGGTCTCCTGCGGGTCCTCGGCGCCTCGGCCGCCCGGGTCTCGCGCGCCGTCCGGTACGAGGCCGCCGCGCTCTCCGCGCTCGGCATCGCCCTCGGCGTCTTCGCCGGCGCCGCGATGGGGTGGATTCTCATCCACGTCGTCAACAAGCAGTCGTTCGGCTGGACGATCCGGACCGACGTCCCGTGGGCTTTCCTCGCCGGGGCGCTCGCCCTGGTCGCGCTCGCCACTCTCGCGGCCGCTGGCCGCCCCGCCCGCCTCGCCGCCGCAACCGACGCCGCCGCCGTCCTGAAGGAGGAATAGGCGTGAAGAGAACGCTCCTCGCCCTGGCGTTCCTCGCCTCGGCCACTCCCGCACCTGCCGCAGACCGCTTCCGCCCCCTCGACCCCAAAGCCACCGTCTCCTTCCCCCGCGACCACGGAGCCCACGACGACGCGCGCGTCGAGTGGTGGTACGTCACCGGCCACCTCTCCGACGCCGAAGGGCGCCGCTCCGGCTTCCAGCTCACCTTCTTCCGGACCGGCGTCACCGACGAGGTGAAGGGGACGCGCACCTCGGCCTTCGCCCCGCGCGACCTTCACCTCGCCCACTTTGCCCGAACGGACGTGGACGGCAAGACGTTCCGCTATGCCGAGCGAATTCACCGCGACGGACCCGGGGGCGCCTCCGCACGGTCGACGCACCTCGACGTGGCGAACGAGAGCTGGAGGCTCACCGATCTCGGCGGCAAGCTCTACCTCCATGCGAACGACTCCATCAACGGCCGCGAGGAAACGCTGACGCTCCTGCTCACGCCGCTCAAGCCCCCGGTCCTCCACGGCGAGAACGGTCTCTCGCGCAAGGCCCCCGAACCCGACGCCGTCAGCCGCTACGTCAGCTTCACACGCCTGAAAGCCGAAGGCTGGCTCACGCGCGGCCAGACGGCCCACGCCGTCACGGGCACTGCGTGGATGGACCACGAGTGGGGCTCGGGAGCCATCGGAAAGGGGACCACGGGGTGGGACTGGTTTTCCGTCCAGCTCGAGGACGGCCGTGACCTGATGCTCTACCTCCTGCGCGGTCCCGACGGTTCCCGCACGCTCCACTCCTCTGGCACCCTCGTCGACCGCGAAGGCCGCTCCACGCCTCTCGCCCCCTCCGACTTCACCGTCGAGGTGACGGACCGCTGGACGAGCCCGCGCTCGAAAGGCGTCTACCCGGCTCGCTGGATCCTCCGCGTCCCAAAGGCCAACCTCGCCCTCGAGGTCGTCCCCCTCCTCCCCGACCAGGAGCTCGTCACCGACCGTTCGACGCGCGTCACCTACTGGGAAGGAGCCTGCGCCGTCCGCCCCCTCCCCGGTTCCGGCAGCCCCGCCGGGAGCGCCTACGTCGAGCTGACCGGCTACGCCGGCAAGGGAGCCCTCGGTCTCTTCTGACCGCCGGGGCAGCGACGAGGGCACGAGGGCACGAGGGCACGAAGGCACGAGAGCACCAGAGCACGAAGGCACCCGGCGCCTCTGGGTTCCGTGCTTATGGGTCGCGGCCGGGAGGGGTGTCCCACGGCGCCTGCTGCGCGCGGGCGACCCGCAACGGCCCCGCTGCGCGGGCCGCCGGGGCGCGCGCGAACTCGCTTCGCTCAAACAGC
>CALBDV010000670.1 GCA_937927565.1 uncultured Holophagales bacterium | reverse complement strand
GCCGGCCGGCTCGCCGCCCTCGACCTCTTCCGGGGGGCGACGGTCGCCGCCATGCTGTTCGTCAACAACCCGGGGAGCTGGGCCTTCGTCCTTCCGCCGTTCGGCCACGCGGAGTGGCACGGCTGCACGCCGACCGACCTCGTCTTCCCCTTCTTCCTCTTCATCGTCGGAACGGCCTCGGTCCTCTCTTTCGGCAAGCGGGCCGCGCAGGGGGCGGCCCGCACCGAGCTCGCGCGGCACGCCCTCCGCCGGGGGGCGACGATCGTCCTCGTCGGCTGGGCGCTCGCCGCCTTTCCGTTCACGCTTCACCGCCTCCTCCACCTCCGGATCCCGGGCGTCCTGCCGCGCATAGGCCTGGTCTACGCCCTCGGGGCGCTCCTCCTGCTCGCGGCGCCCGCGCGGCGCAGGGCGGCCTTCCTCGTGGCGGCCTCGGCGCTTCTCCTCGCCCTCCACACGGTGCTCCTCTTCCTCCCCGGCTACGACCTGACCCTCGAGGGGAACCTTCAGACGGCGATCGACCTCGCGGTCCTGAAGGGGCACCTCTGGAAGCCGGCGTGGGACCCGGAGGGGATCCTCTCGACGCTCACCGCGGTCGCCACGATGCTGACGGGGGCGCTCACGGGCCTCCTGCTCACGTCGAAGACGCCGTTGAAGACGCGCCTCGTCGCGCTCGGCCTCGCCGGTACGGCCGGCGTCGCCGGCGGCCTCGCGTGGCAGGCGCTCGGCCTTCCCCTGAACAAGGGGCTCTGGACCGGCTCCTACGTCCTCTTCTCGTCAGGCGCGGCCTGCCTCTCGCTGCTCGCCGCCCTCGTCGTGGTCGACCTTTTCGGCGTCAAGCGTCCCTTTGCCCCGCTCTTCACGTTCGGGACGAACCCGCTCCTGGCGTTCGTCCTCTCCGGCCTCCTCGCCAAGCTCCTCGGCCTCGTGAAGGTGACGGTCGCGGACGGCAAATTGGCGTCCCTCCACAAGCTCCTCTTCGACAGGGTCTTCTCGCGGATCGGAGAGCCCTACCTCGCCTCGCACCTGCAGGCGCTCGCGGTCCTCGCCGTCTGCTGGGCCGTCCTCAGGTACTGCGAGAAGCGCGGGTGGTACTGGAAGGTCTGACCGGCCGGTACGGCCCGATCAGCCGGAGGCCAGGAGCCGCCCGGGTGTCAGGGACGCCGCGTGCCGCGCCTCGTCCACCGTCGCGACGCCGCAGGCGACGAGCCGTTCGACGCAGTCCGGCAGGAGCGCGGCGCTCCCTGCGAGGCCGCCCGATGCGTTGCGGACGGCGCCCTTCGACACCGTGAGCGTTTCTCCCCAGACGAGGTGGTCCCCGTCGGAAAGACCCGCGCAGGGCGCCGCGTCGCTGATGAGGACGAAACCCGCGGGCCCCTTGCAGCGCCTCACGAGCGCCAGCATCTGGGGGGAGAGGTGGTGGAGGTCGGCGATGACGTCGACCGTCACCTCGTCGTGCAGGAGACCCCAGCCGATCGGTCCGGCCTCGCGATGGTGGAGCGGCCTCATCGCGTTTCCGAAGTGGGTCATGTGACGCGCGCCGCGCCTCAGCGCTTCGTCGAGGGTCGGGACGTCCGCCTCGGTGTGCCCGAGCGCGACGAGGAACCCGCGCTTCACGAACGCGGAGACGAGGTCGAGCCCGCCCGGGATCTCGGGCGCCAGCGTGACGATCGAGCGGCCGGGGAGGCCGCCCACGACCTCGAAGAACGCGTCGACGCGCCGCGCATCGCTCCCGTCGAGGAGGCACTCGCGGTGGAGAGCGCCCGACCGGTTCGGCGAGACGAACGGCCCCTCGAGGTGGATGCCGAGCGGCATCGCCCCTCGCCCGTCGCCCGGACGGCGCGAGCGGACCCAGGCCGAGAGGTGCGAAAGGAGCGGCCCGAGCCCGGCCAGCGGGACCGGGACGAGCGTCGGGACGAAACCCGCGACGCCTCTCTCCTCGAGGCCGAGGGCGAGGCGGTCGAGACCGGAATCGTCCGCCGTGAGGACGTCGATGCCGAAGGCTCCGTGGATGTGGAGGTCGATCAGGCCGTTCGCCCCGGTCAGCGCCATGCCGGCTCCCCGTCGAGGGCCTGCGCGACGTTCCCGTTCCGCGCCGCGATCCACTCTCTCGCCTCCTCCACCGGCAGGTCCCACTTCCCGGAGACGAGCGCGACGGGCAGCTCCCAGCCGGCACTCTCGAGGAGCCGCTCGGCGGGCTCGGGAGGAAGCGCCAGGACGCGACCGACGATGTCGATCGCGCGCCGTTTCAGCTTCACGTTCGTCGGGCGCATGGCGATCATCTCGCCATCGTGGACGAGGCCTCGCCGCGCCATGACGGCGGTCGAGAGCATGTTCAGGACGAGCTTCTGCGCCGTCCCCGCCTTCATCCGGGTGGAGCCGCGGAGGACCTCGGGTCCGGTCTCGACGACGATGGCCAGTTCGGCGATCGACGCGAGGCGCGAGTGGGGCGCGCAGACGAGGGCGACCGTCAGGGCCCCGATCCCCTTCCCCCACCGGAGGGCGCCGGCCACGTAGGGCGTCGCGCCGCTGGCGGCGATGCCGAGGAGGACGTCCTGCGCGCGGATCCCCGCCAGCTTCACGTCCTCGGCCCCCTGCGCCTCGTCGTCCTCGGCCCCCTCGACGGCGTTCACGAGAGCCTCGTCTCCACCGGCGATGAGGCCCGTGACGAGACGCGGCGCGACGCCGAACGTGGGAGGCAGCTCGGACGCGTCGAGGACGCCGAGCCGTCCGCTCGTGCCGGCCCCGACGTTGATCCACTTCCCGCCGGCGTCCAGGCGCGCCGCGATCGCATCGACGGCGTGAGCGACCTCCGAGAGGACCCGCCCGACGGCGCGGACCGCCTCGAGGTCGGCCTCGTGGATCGCCTCGAGGTATTTCTTCGTGTCGATCACGCCGCTCCCTCGGCGAGGGCGAGGCGGATGGCGCCGATCTCCGGGATGTGGGCGGGCGGGCCGAGGCGGGCACGGGGCGCGCCAGCGAGAAGCCCGGTGCGGAGCGGCGCGAGGACGAGGTCGCCCGCGACGAAGACACCTCCGACGGTGGCCACCGTGACGGGATCGTCCGCAATGCCGAGCTTTCTGAGGACGGTGAGCGCCGTGAGCGCCAGCTCGCCGCCGGCCCAGCTGAGGATCTCGAGCGCCGCTTCGTCGCCGTCCCGCGCCGCGTCGAGAACGATCGGGAAGTAGGCCGCCGCATCGGTCGGTCCTGCGCCGGGGCGGAAGAGCCGCTGGACCATCTCGAAGGCCGACCGGGTTCCCTCGGTGGCGTGCAGGGCCTCCCGCATCTTCGTCCGAGGGCCGCGGCCGTCGACGTCGCGCGCGACGGCGGCGAGGCCACGCCGGGCGATCTCGGAGGCCGAGCCCTCGTCGCCGATGAGGGCGCCCCACCCCCCGGCCCGCTCCTCGAGTCCGTGCGAGTTTCGCCCGAAGCAGATCGCGCCGGTGCCGGCGATGAGGACCGCTCCCGAATCGGCGACCGGGTCGGTGAGGGCGCCGGCGAGGGCGATCCTCGCGTCGGTGGCGACCCGGACGCGCCCGGCTCCGTAGACCGCCTCCAGGGCGGCGACGAGTCGTCCTTTCATCGCCGAGGCCTCGACGCCCGCGAGGCCGCAGGAGACGACGGCGACGTCGGAGCGGGAGGCGCCGGCCGCCTCGAGGGCGTCGTCGATGGCCTCCGTGACGGACTGGACGAGGCGGGGAACGGGGACGGTGGAGGCGTTCGCGGGCCCGGAGGCGCCGCGGCCGAGGGCGAGGAGGTCGGGAGCGGTGACGATCGCGCGGGTCCGCGTACCACCGCCGTCGACGCCGACGAAGAGGCTGGACATGCCGGAATCGTAACGCCGCGGGGAGCGCCGTGAAGCCGCTCGCGCTTCGACCTCGCCGGGCGGGGTTCCAGACAGGGTCCGCAAGCGAAAGGACCCGACGTTGCCGCCGGGTCCTCGAGTCAGGAGAGGCCCGCGGATGGCTCCGCGCGCCTGCGGGATTCGACCGTGCTCGCCTAGAACTCGAGCTTGAGCGCGAACTGGAATCTGCGCGGGTCGTAGAACGACTGATAGCTCCCGGGGTTGGCCGAGTGGACGAGCCGCTGGACGTTGTAGCCCGTCTGGTTGTCGAAGAGGTTGAAGACGTCGACACGCGCCTCGATCCGGAAGGTGTCGCCGATCGGGAAGGCGTGCGTGTAGTTCAGGTCGAGCTGGTAGTGGTCGTCGGTGACGCGCGAGCCGGCCGGCTCCGCGTAGCGGTTCGTGTCGCTCGTCGTCGTCGGGGCCAGCGAGAGGTACGGCTCGTAGCTGTGGTACTCCCACGGCTGGCCCGACTGGTAGATGGCGTAGGCGCCGACGGAGCTCTTCCAGGGGAGGGTGTAGGAGCCGTAGACCTTGAACTGGTGCCGGCGGTCGCCGCGGAGGTTGCCGTACTTGTAGTTCCAGAGCTGGCGGCCGGCGCCGTCGCCGATGTTCGACGAGCCGATGAAGATGTTGCTGTCGTTCGCCGTCGCGGTGCCCGCGGCGTTGTCCTGGTCGAAGTTGCCGTAGTAGTGGCTCCAGACGTACGAGCCGCGGACGTACGCGTTGCGGCCGCGCCACTCGGCCTCGAGGCCGGCCTCGTAGTACTTCGTGAAGGCGCCGTCGAGCGCGGCGATGACGTACGACGACCCGCCGATCTCCGCGCGGATTGCGGCCAGGTTCGGGACGTAGAGCTCCCGCGGGATCCCTTCCGGCGGGTTGTAGAGGAGCCGCGCGTCGTTGTTGGTGTCTTCCCAGAACCCGTCGGACTTGCGGTAGCGGCCGTGGATGCGGCCGTTCCAGCCCTTTCCGAGGTCCTTCGTCGTGCCGATCATGAACTCGTCGGTCTTGCGCGGTTCGAGGCCGTCCACGAAGATCTTGCCCGAAGACGAGGCCTCGGGGCTCGAGCCGATGAACTTGCCGTTGGCGTCGAAGTAGGCGTTGACCGTCACCGCCGAGTTACGCGCCCAGGACGCGGCCCGCGGCAGCGAGCCCGCCGTCGGGACGTAGCGGGCGAAGTTCCCGTAGACGGTGTTCGCCCCGCTGTAGGCCCAGACGATGCCGAGCCTCGGCTGGAGCGCGTCCCCGAAGCCGATCTCGTGCATCAGGTACTTGTTCCCCTGGGCGACCTCGAACCCCGAGACGGTGCCGTCCTTCTCCCTCAGGCCCATCCCGTAGAGCTCGTCGTTGCTCATCAGGAGGCCGACGTTCAGCGTGACGTTGGCCCACCGGATCGAGTCGTTCAGCTCGATGTTGTGCGACACGTACTGGGAGTTGATCGTGGGGACGTTGAGGATGCCCTGCTGCTGCACGGCGGCCTGGTAGTAGATCTTCTGGCCTTCGCACGTGGTGCCCTTCGGGCAGCTGAGGCGGCCGCCGGGAATGGTGACCACGCCCCAGGCGTTGGAGGTCCGGTAGAGGTCCTCCTGGTCCTTGGAGTACTGGTAGCCGACGTGGAGGTTGTGGATCACCTTCTTGCCGAACGAGACGTCGTAGCCGAGCTGGTAGCTCTGACGGTAGAAGTCGTCGTTGTCGTACAGCGACCCGGCGCCGACGTAGCCGCCGCCCTTGCTCACGCCGTCCTGGACGTACCCGTACCGGCTGATGATGGGGGCGATGAACTCGTTGAAGGCCGTCTGGCCGGCGATGGGCACGGGGATGGCCGCGAGCCCCATGGTGTCGAGCGCGAGCGGGTTGATGTTGACGCTTCCGTCGAGCGCCGGCACGAGGGAAAGACCGTTGTCCGGCCTGCCCACGTTCGGGTTGCGGAAGTCGGTGAACTTGGCCGTCGCGTAGCTGCGGTCGTTGATGATCCAGGAGCCCTCGATGATCGCGATCCTCTGCTTCGCCTCGTAGCCGTTGCTGGTCGAGGCGGCATAGGCCTCGCCCGACACGCTGTTCTGCTCCTCGCGGTCCGAGGCCCGGTACGAGCCGTTGAGGAGGATCGAGGCGGTCGGCGAGTAGGTGAGCTTGCCGAAGAACTCGTTGCGCGAGTTCTCGTAGTCGTCCGGGACGTCCCCGTAGAGGTTGGCGCGGTTCTCGCGCGTGCTCTCCGGGCGGTAGTAGGAACCGTAGAAGAAGAGCCGGTCCTTGAAGATCGGACCGCCGATGTTGGCGATCGCCCAGCTCTTGTCCTCGTCGAACACGGAGGCGCTGGTCGTCTCGCGCGTGGCGACCGTGCTCTCGGGCTGGATCTGGTAGGAGAGGCTGCCGTGGAAGGCGTTCGTCCCGGACCGGCTGACGGTGTTGATCGAGATGCCCGCGGAGCGGTTGAAGTCCGTCGCGTCGGCGCCCCCCTTCACGATCGCGACCTGCTCGATGTCGTGCGACGACGGCTCGGCCGAGAGCGTGCCGAAGAGCGGCAGGGTCACGTTCACGCCGTCGAAGGCGTACGTGTTGTCCTGGCCGCTGCCGCCGGCGCTCGGCCCGCGCGTGCCATCCTCGGTGTACTGGACGCCGGGGACGAGCTTCACGAGGTCGCGGTAGTCCTGGCCGACCGGCAGCGCCTTGATCACCGAGTCGGTCACCGCGGCCTTGAGCGCGGACGACTCGGTGTCGAGCAGGGTGGCCTGCGCGACGACCGTGACCGTTCCCGTGATCGTTTCGAGCGCGAGAGCCGCGTTGAGGATCGTGTCCTGGCGCAGGACGACGTCGGCCGCGCGTGTCACGGTCCCCATGCCCGAAAGGGTGAACGTCACCTGGTACTTGCCGGGCGGCAGCAGCGGCAGCTTGTATTCGCCGCTATTCCCCGAAACGGTGCTGCGGGGTTGAGGCAGCACGTTCGACGTCGCCTGGATGGAGACCCCGGGCAGGGTCGACCCGTCGGCCATCGTGACCTTGCCGACGATGTTTCCGGTCTGCTGACCGAATGCCGGTGTCGCGATCAGGACCACCAGCAGTGCCCTCAGGAGCCACTTCATTTCGTCTCTCCTCCCTTTCTCGCGGTCGCGCCACCCGGCGCGAAACAAGTTGGCCAAAGAACTCGGATGGGGTAAGAAAATCGAGTCTAGCACCGGGGTTTCATCTCTCCCGGGGCCGGCGGCGCGTGCTCGGCAGCCCCGGAGCTTCGTCTGCACTCAGGGAACCATGCCGGCGAACAGGCGCTCGTCGGCGATGAGCTTGCGGGTGGACGGATCGGCGCCCGCCCACGCCGCGCGGATGCGCTCGCGGCTGTCAGGCTCGTGGAGCAGCACGCTGACCTGCGCCCGCTTGAACAGCGCCATCGCCGCCGCCGGGTGGTCGGGCGGGACGCGGTCGAGCGCGGTCCGGGCGTCGTCCAGCCGCCGGGCGGAGAGATAGAGGACCCCGAGCTCGAGGTGCCGCTGGAACGTCTCCCCCTGGATCTCGCGCGCCCGTTCGAGGGCGGCAAGGGCCGGCCCGGTCTCGCCGAGTCGCATCCTGAGGAGGCCGGCTTCGACGAGGCGCGCCCCCGGGTTGCGCGAGAGCGGAACGGCGCGCTCGAGGAGCGTCGCGGCCTCCGCGAGGCGTCCCTGGTGGACCCGGACCTGGGCCAGCCCCTCGATCGCCGCGAGGCGATCGGGCTGCGCCTCGACGACGGATTCCAGGAGCGGCGCGGCGAGCTCGTGCTTGCCGTACGTCAGGTGGTGCAGGCCGAGGTAGTGGCGCACCTCGACGGAGCGGGGTTCGATACGCCGCGCGAGCTCGAAGCCGGCGAGGGCCGCCTGCTCCTGTCCCAGGAGCGACCGGCAGGCCGCGAGCTGCACGGCGGCCATCAGGTTCCCGGGGTCGCGAGAGAGGACGCGCTCGAAGTGCTGCGCGGCGAGGGCGTAGCGCCCGCCGCCGAAGGCGAGCGCGGCGGCGTCGAGGTCGGCGAAGAACGGCGTCATGTCCGCCGCGCGCGGCGCGCCTTCGGGGATCGCTCCGGGCGCCTCCCCGGAGACGAGGTAGCCCAGGCTCGCGAGGCGTCGGCGTTCCTCCTCGCCGGACGGCGATGCCGCGGGGGCGGCGGCCGCTCCCGGCATCGGATAGCCGGCGACGGCCCGGGCGAGAGCCCGGTCGGGGGCGACGGTTCCCGCCAGGTCGCGCGTCTCTTTCGGGTCGTCCACGACGTCGTAGAGCTCGAGACGTCCGGAGCGGATCAGCTTCTGGCGGCCCGCGACGCCCATCACCTGCGGCTGCCAGCGGTAGTTGAGGTA
>CALBDV010000669.1 GCA_937927565.1 uncultured Holophagales bacterium | reverse complement strand
AGGCTCTGCGGATTGAAGACCGTGAAGCTGTCGATCGGATCTGGCCTCGTGAACCGCCCCAGCATCGGCACGTAGGTGCGCGCGTGCATGTAGTCCGACAGCGGCAGCTGGTTCCCGTCACCGGAGATGTGGTTCCGTTCGTGGCCGGTGAAGGCCTCGCGAGTGGCGGGGCTGCCGGAAACGGACTGACCGAAGGAATCGAGGATCACGGTAGAGAGGATGCTCCCGGTCGCGTTCGTAACGAAGCGCGGCGTTCCGAGGTGGTCGCGGGCTTCGAGACGGATGCCGGTCCCGCGGGTGTAGGAGGCCGTAGCCCAGGGTCCGAGCCGCACGACGTCCCTGTAGAACCGGTCTCGCCAGACGCAGGGCGTGCTGCAGACGCAGGGGCTCTCGGTCTCGCCGTTGTACTCCGTCAGGATCTGCGCGTTCTCGTCGCGCACGAGGGACCGGAACTGCTCCGCTTCGCAGCTGACGCTGTCGCCCCAGAAGGCGAGCGCGTTCTCGGCCTTTCCGTCGGCAAGCCAGACCGAGATGCCACCAGGGTAGAGCGTTGCGTTGGAGCCTGGGAGGTGCGAATACTCAGCCGTGAGTGCCCCGTCCGGATAGTAGTCGCGTCCGATCGAACGGGCCTTGTCCTCTGTCATCCGGCCGGCGCCGTCATAGAGGGCGAGAGAGCTGGAGAGGCGGTTCGTGGACCAGGTGGTCGTCAGGGACGTGCTCGATGCCCCGACGATCTTGACGAGGTTCCCGAAGCCGTCGTACTCCCTCGTCTCGGGGTTGAAGCCGCGGCCCGAGATCGAGTCGGAGATCAGGCGGCCGCGGGCGTCGTATCTGTACGTCAGCGGGAGCCCGAGTGTGGAGGAGATGGCGGAGATGTTCCCGGACGGGTCGTAGGAGTACGCGCGAAGCTCGTGCTCCGTGAGCTGACCCCCGTTTCGCCGGAAGAACCGCCAGGATCCGGGCCGTGCGAGTCCGGCCGAGTCGCGGTCGGCGACGACCTGGAAGGCCGCTCCCGACTGCGCCGAGGTCGAAACCGACGTCGACCGGACGCGGCCCGACGCATCGTAGTCGAGGGTGGCCGCGACCGACCCCACGGGGCCCCATGAGAACGGATCCTGGAAAGTCGCGTTGACGGAGGTCAGGAAGCCGGAGTCATACCCATACGTCGCGGTCGTCGGGTATCCCTCGTCCCGTCGAGGGTAGGTCACGGAGGAAAGGCGGCCGGCGCTGTCCCAGGCGTAGCTCCAGCGTGCGACACCTTCCGGGAAGTACGGATTGCCGGCGACCATGGCCCG
>CALBDV010000668.1 GCA_937927565.1 uncultured Holophagales bacterium | reverse complement strand
TCCGGGATCCTCGAGGTCCGGGTCGAGCGGCAGGAGCTCCTGACGACGCGCTCCTCGATCGACGATCATCCGACCGTGACGAGCGCCTCGATCGCGTGGGACTGGCAGCCGCGGTCGGGCTGGCTCGCCCGGGTGGACGCGGCCATCCTCCGGGCTTTCGACGGGAACGACGGTTCGTCCGCCAACGCCTTCGCGCTCGCCCCTCTCGGCTCTCTCGCCGGGTTCGCCTTCTGGATCGGGCCGGCCTTTTCGTTCCGGGACACCGACGAGAGCCGGTTCCGGCTCGTTCACACCCAGAGCGTCCCGTTGGGAGGGGGCGAGTACCGGTACGTCTACTCGGGCGAGTACGCCCCCTACTGGACGCCGCAACGGCTGCGCGAGATGCGGCTCGCCGCCGTCGTCTCCGGGCCGCTGTCCGGGACGCTCACGGCCAAGGTCCAGATCGAAGGCGGGTGGGCGCGCGACCGTGCCGTCGGCTTCGGGCCCGAGACGGGGTCTTCGGTCGTCCCGCCGCCCGCGTTCTCCTTCTCCTACGATCGCTCCTACCACCCCTGGAGCCTCGCCGCCTCGCTCGTCGCGAGCCTGACGGCCGGCCTTCGTCTCGAGATCGGGTACGAGCACCGGGTCACCATCTACTACGAGAGCGACTCCCTTCATGCGACCCTGGGCGGACGTTTCTGAAGTCTTTCGCCACCGTCGTGCGAAGCCCGTCGAGAGATGGGAACGGTGGGTCCTCGGCCTCCTCCTGTTCCTCGGAGTCCAGAGCGCGCTCGCCATGGCGTGGTGGTGGTTCCGCCTGAAGAACGTCCAGGACCCTCTCCTGTTCGGAGCGCTCTCGTTCGCGACGTGGTACGGGGTCCTCAGGATGATGGTCGGGTGGTACAACGTCTTTCACATCGAGCAGCCCGAGCCGGTTCCGGCACGACCGGGCCACTCGGTCGCGATCTTCACGACCTCTTCGCCCGGCGAGCCCTACGAGATGTTCGTCCGGACGCTCGCCGCGGCCCGGGAGATCCGGTACCCGCACACGACCTATCTCCTCGATGACACGAGAGACCCGCGCTTCGCGGCGCTCGCTGCCGAGATGGGGGTCGTTCATCTCGAACTGGTCGGGCTCCCGGGGGCGAAGGCCGGGAAGATCAACGCCGCGCTCGAACGGACGACGGAGGAGTTCGTCCTCGTCCTCGATCCGGACCACGTCCCGTTTCCGGAGTTCCTCGACCGCGTGATCGGCTACTTCGAGGAGCCCCTGGTCGGGTTCGTCCAGGTGGCTCAGGCCTACCACAACCCGGGGGAATCGTTCGTGGCGAGGGGCGCCGCCGAGCAGACGTTCGTCTTCTACGGTCCGCTCCTGCAGGGCATGCACGGGACGGGAACCGCCGTCGCCATCGGGGCGAACTGCACCTTCCGGCGGGCCGCGCTCGAGTCGATCGGCGGGCACGGCATCGGGCTGGCCGAGGACCTGGTGACGTCGATCCGCCTGCACGCGCAGGGCTGGAAGTCCGTCTACGTCCCCGAGGTCGTCTCCCGCGGTCTCGTGCCCTCCGATCTGCAGTCGTACCTCGACCAGCAGCTCAAGTGGTCGAGGGGAATCTACGAGGTCCTCTTCCACGAGTACCCGCGGGCCTTCCGGCGGCTGACGGTCACCCAGAGGATCTCGTACCTGATGATCGGGACCTACTACCTGGTCGGGTTGACGAGCCTGATCTACTTCGCGATCCCGCTCACCTACCTCTTCCTCGATCGGCAGCCGGCCGGCATGCTGATGTCCGAGTACGTGCTGCGCGCGCTGCCCGTCGGGTTGTGCGGCATCGGCATCTACCGTTTCGAGCAACGCTGGCTCTGCGACCCGGCCCGCGAACGGGGAGTCCACTGGCGTGGCACGCTCCTCAAGCTGGGCTCCTGGAGCGTCTATCTCAAGGGCCTGGTCCTCTCCGTGCTCCGCGTCGCCGTCCCGTACATCCCGACCTCGAAGGAGCGACGGACCGGAAGGTTCTGGAAGCTGGCCCGGACGCCGATTCTCATGATTCTCGTCTCCCTGGGTGCGGTCGCCTGGACCATCTGGCGGATACTGTTCATCGTGCCGGAAGGGCAGGTGCGGATCTCGACGGAGGTGATCCTGGGAATGTCGGGCTTCCTGGCGATGAACGTGATCTTCATGAGCGGGCGGCTCTACGCCGCCTGGAAGGACCGCGAGCGGCCGAGCGAATGACCCCCCTCAGGAAATACCAGATCGCCTTTCTCGCCCTCGGCTGGCTGGTAGCCATCGGCGTCCTGCTCCAGCTCGGGTTCGGAATCATCGTCACAGACCTCTACGGCCGCGTGGCGGAAGGATGGAGCGGGGTGAGCCAGGTGGTCTCCGACGCCCAGGGACGCGCGCTGAAAGGCGTCCGCCGGACGTCGCGCAGCCAGTACCTCGAGCCGCTCCAGCCGATCCTCCGGTCGACGGAGGCCCTGCGGAACCCGAGCCGCCGGCTTTTCGGAGCGTATGACGGGGGCTTCCCGGCGTCGTTCTCAGGCTTCGAGAAGCTGGAGGAAGGCCTCGGGTACCGCTTCCCCATCATCTCCTTCTACGCCGCCTGGGGCGACAAGCCCGAGCAGCGATTCCCCGCCCGGATGCTGGAGACCATCGACCGCATGGGCTCGGTCGGGATGGTCACGTGGGAGCCCTGGGTGGTCGACTTCGACTCGACGCGCCGGAGTCACCTGCGGCCGGGCGCCCAGCGCGAATACGCGGCTCTCGCCTCGATCGCGCGCGGCGACTACGACTTCTACCTCGTCCCGTGGGCGACCGCCGCCGCCAGGTTCGGCAAGCCCATGTTTCTCCGCTTCGCGCACGAGATGAACGACCCCTATCGGTATCCCTGGGGTCCGCAGAACGGGAACCGCCCCGAAGACTTCATCGCAGCCTGGAAGCACGTACACCGGATCTTCCGGAAGATGGGGGCCACGAACGTCCTCTGGGTCTGGTCGCCGCACATCTCGATGCCCTGGTTCGAGTACTACTACCCGGGACCGGAGTGGGTCGACTGGGTCGGCACGGGGATCCTCAACTACGGCGAGGTCGCGTCCTGGTCGCGCTGGTGGAGCTTCCACCAGATCCTGGAGAAGGCCTATCCGGCCCTGCTCGAGCTGGAAAAGCCGCTCATGGTCTGCGAGTTCGGCACGCTCGGCTCGGGCGGCGACATCCTGGAGTGGTATCGCCAGGCCTTCTACCACGTGGATCACACCTACGGACGCCTGAAGGCGATCGTCTTCTTCAACCAGGCCCACGACACGACCATGTCGACGTCCCCGCTCGACTGGAGGGTCCTCCAGAGCCCGCGGGCGACGACGTTCGTCGCGAAGGAGCTCGAACGGGCGTCCGCCCTGTAGGGGTCGGAACCGGCCGCTCGGGAGGCGAACTAAGAGTGTCGTCGCCGGTGGGCCGATGTGGACCCCGCCGTCCCCGCCGGGGGATACTGTGGCGATGAGGCTCGGCAGACTCCTGGTCGTCTGGCTCCTCGCCGCCGCTCCTTCGGCGGCCCAGACTGCCTTCGTCAGCGGCACGGCGACAGACGCGACGTCGTCCGTCTCGCTTTCGAACATCTCCGTTGCCGCGTACGGCCCGACGGGTCTTGCCGAGACGGTCACGAGCACCGACCAGGCCGGCCGATTCACCCTTGCGCTGAAGCACGGCACATACCGGCTGCTCGCCTACGACGACGCCGGGGTCTACGCGACGAGCTACTACAGCAACGCGAGCTCGTACGAGTCGTCGGCGCAGCTCGACGTGAGGGAATCCCTGTCGGGCGTGGCGTTCCAGATGGTCCGGGGCCATCCCGTGACGGCA
>CALBDV010000667.1 GCA_937927565.1 uncultured Holophagales bacterium | reverse complement strand
GGCAGGTCGGCGACGGCCCAGTCGAGGCCGGCCACGACGTCGTCCACCTCGAGGCCGCCGTAGTCGATGGCGTCGTAGAAGTCCTTCCCATAGCCGGTCGAGCCGCGGTACTCGGGGGCGAGGACGACCCACCCCTTCGCGAGCATCTCCTTCACGATGTGGACGTGGTAGGTCCCGAAGTCGCCGTGGACCCCCCCGTGGGGCAGGACGACGACGGGGTACTTCCGGCCGGCCTCGCGCTTCTTCGGCGCGAAGACGTACTGGGCGAAGCGCATCGGGTGCCGCTCGTTCGCGATGCCGTAGCGCGCCTTCCCTCGCGGGTTCGGCGGGCCGACGATCGAGACCTTGTCGACCTCGGCCACGTCCGAAAGGCGGAGCCAGAAGAGGATGTCGTCGTTCGACTTCCGAACCTGGTCGAGGTCGAACTCGAGGCTTTCGACCTTCGCCTCGAGGGCCTTCAGCCTCTCGTCGGTGCCCGGCGCCTCGGCGGCGCGCGAGAAGGACGGGAGGAGGGTGAGGAGTAGGAGAAAAGCTCCGGCTCGTGTGCGCATCGTCGCCTCCGAAAGCGGCCCGGCGCGCGAGAGCCGGCCCGGAGGGTCAGGTTAGCAGGCCGCCGACGCCCGGAGGGTCCCGAGAGCCCCCCCGGGGCGGCCGTGCTCCATCGGCCGTCCTCCGGTATCGTCCGCGCGACGGAACGAGAATGGGGGACGGACGGACGATCGCAGTCGGTGACGTGCACGGGGATCTGAAGGGCCTCGAGACGCTGCTGTCGCGCCTGCCCGCCCTAGATTCCAGCGACACGCTCCTCTTCGTCGGCGACTACGTCGACCGCGGGCCCGACCCGGCCGGGGTCGTCCGCCGCGTCCGGGCCCTGCACGAGGAAACCGCGGCCCGCGTCATCCTCCTTCGCGGCAACCACGAAGATGCCTGGTTGAAGGCCTGCCGCGAGGGGGCGCCCGAGTTCGTCCTCCCCCGCGGGAACGGCTGCTACACCACCTACCGCTCGTTCACCGGTGGCCTTCCTCCCGAGCGGGAGGAGGACCCGACGGCCGACGAAATGCGCGCCATGGCGATGGGCACGTTCTTTCCGGCGGACGTCGTGGAGTGGATGAAGACCCTGGCCTATTTCCACGAGGACGAGCACGCCATCTACGTCCACGCGGGCCTGCCGTTCGAAGGGGAGCGCTGGCTCCACCCGTCGGAAGTGAAGGACCCGAGACCGCTCCTCTGGCAGAGGAGCCGGACCTTCTACCAGAGCTACGCGGGCAAGCGGGTCGTCTTCGGCCACACGCCGGTGAAGAGGCTGCCCCAGGAGCAGTCGACCTTCACCCCCGGGGATCCGCTCGACGTCTTCCTCACGGGCGGCCTCGCCGGCATCGACACCGGCGCGGGGATGGGGGGCTTCCTCTCGGCGATCGAGCTGCCCGGCTGCAGGGTCTACGACTCGCGCTGAGCCCCGCGCGCGGGACCCGGGCGCGGGGATCGGGCCTTTGGAGAGAATGTCGTCGGTGGTCCCGGAGGCCAGAATGAGCGACACTGCCGGCCAGGTGACTCACGAGGGAGAGGCGCGGTTCCGGACGCTCTTCGAGTCGATGACCGAGGGCGTCGCGTTGCACCGTCTCCTCCTCGACGAACGGGGCGAGCCTGCCGACTACGTCCTGACGGACGCCAACCCGGCTTACGAGGCCCACACCGGCATCCGGAGCGATGACGCCGTCGGGCGAAGGGCTTCGGAGCTCTACGGCGCGGGAGGAGCTCCCTACCTCGACGTCTTCGGCCGTGTCGCCATGACAGGTGAGCCGGCGCGGATGGAGGCCTACTTCGAGCCGCTGGGGCGCCACTTCCGAATCCTCGTCGTCTCTCCGGCGCGGGGGGAGTTCGCCACGATCTTCGAGGACATCTCGCCGGCCAAGGAGATGGAGGCGGCCCTCACCGCGTCGAACGCGGCGCTGCTGGCGCGGAACGAGGAGCTCGACGCCTACGCCCACACGGTGGCCCACGACCTGAAGAACCCGGTCGCGGCGATCCTCGGGTTCGCCGAGCACCTGGCGGAGAGTCTCGACACCCTGCCGGAGTCCGAGAGACGGGAGTCGCTCGAGGCGATCGCCCGGAGCGCGCAGAAGATGCAGGCCATCATCGACGCGCTCCTTCTGCTCGGAGAGACCCGCCGATCGGACGTCGCGACCTTGCCTCTCGATCTGGGCCACATCGCGGGGGAGTGCCTTTCGGGCCTTGCGCACGAGGTGAGGCGTCTCGGGGCCGAGGTCCGCCTGCCGCCGACCTGGCCGTCGGCGATGGGCTACGCGCCGTGGGTGGAGCAGGTCCTCACCAACTACGTCAGCAACGCGCTGAAGTACGGAGGGCGGCCTCCCCGGGTCGACCTCGGGGCCGAGGTCGTAGACGAGCGCCGGGTCCGCGTCTGGGTTCGCGACGACGGACGGGGCCTGACGCCGGAGGAGATCGGGAGGACGTTTGCGCCGTTCACCCGGCTCTCGGTCGACGATGTCGCCGGACACGGACTCGGTCTGTCGATCGTCCGCCGGCTCGTGGAGCGGATGGGGGGCGAAGTCTCGGTGGAGAGCGCGGGGACGCCCGGCGCCGGCTGCACCTTCAGCTTCACGCTCGAGCGCGGGTGATCCTGCCGCGCGGCTCTGCCTCCCGTCCGGCCGGAGCCGATTCGGGCGAGGGGCCCGCCGCTTCAGTACTCGTCGGTCCTTTCGGCGGTCCTGCGTGCGCGCTCGACGGCTTGCGCGGTGCGCCGCGCGCGTGAGAGCAGGGCTTCGAGCTCGGCCCGGCGAGGCGCGTCCCCCCGCTCCCGCGCGATCGCGATCTCGAGCTCGAGGCCGTGGAGGCGGAGGGCATGGCACGCCAGGGAGTCGGGAGAGATCGTGATCGCCTCGTCGAGCCGCTGCCGCGCACGCGCCGCAAGCGTGGCCGCCGCCCCCTGCCTCCCGCCGTCGTTCTCGCGGGCCGCCTTCCCGAGTGCCGCCTCGGCGCTTGATCTCAGGGCGCTGCTGCGGATTTCCGCCGGGAGGGCGCGGTTCCTTCCCCTGCGAAGGAGCCAGGCGTCGAGCCCTGCCGCGTCGCCGGCCTTTGCGAGGAGGCTCGCGACGGCCTGCGCGTACTCCTCGTTGGCCGGGTCGCCGGAGAGGAGCTCCTCGTAGATCGACACGATCGTTCGGAGGCGGGCCGCGTTGGTCGGTGAGAGATCGTCCGGTTCGATCAGCTCTCCGAGGGCCCGCGCGCGCAGGACGTCGTACGCGGGAAGCGACGGGTCGAGGGCGACGGCCCGGCCGAAGCTCTCCGCGGCCGCCAGGAAGTCGCCGGCCGTGAAGGCCCGGCTCCCGGCCTCGGCCTCCTCGCGGGCCAGCCCGGCCGGGCTCTCCAGGGCCGGTGGCACGCCGTCAGATGGGCTGCCGCCGAGGAGCCCGGTCGAGGCGAAGAGAGCGACCAGGAGGAATGGTCCCGCGAGGCGAAGCACCGAACGTCCCCCCGACTCCATCACTGGCAGCCCGGGGTCGTGACCCCCGCCAGGTTCATGAACCCGAGGTCCTGTGAGGCGAAGCGGTGGAGGTTGGGGAACACCGTCGCCATGTTCGCGGTCGAGATCCCGAACCACTTCGCGAGAGTGGCGGCGTACTGGTCGACGGCGACGTTCGGAATCCAGCGGCCCCGCGTGTCGGTGTCGCTCGTCCCGGCGACGTTTCCCATCGCGAGCGAAGGGAAGATCGACCCGTTCGGACCATTCACGCCGTAGAAGTTCCCGCCGTTCACGGCACCCCCGACGACGAGCTGGTGGTTTCCCCACGCGTGGTCGCTGCCGACCGTCGACGTGCCCGATCCCGACGGCTGAAGCGTCCGGCCGAAGTCCGACAGCGTGAACGCGGTCACGCGGTCCGCGTAGCCGAAGTCGCCCATGGTCAGGGTGAACGCGTTCAGGGCCTGGCTGAGCGCGTCGTAGAGCGCGACCTGGTCGCCGATCTGGTTCTGGTGGGTGTCGTAGCCCCCCTGCTGCACGAAGAAGATCTGCCGGTTCAGTCCGAGCCCGGCCGAGTCGCGGTTGAGACGGATGAGCTTGGCCGCCTGCTTCAGCTGCCGGGCGATCGAGGTGTTGAGGCCGGTGAAGCGGTCGGGGGAGAGGACCGGATCGGAGGCGAAGAGGGCTCCGATGTCGATCGCCTGCTGCAGGGTGTCGCTCGAGGACTTGACGAGCGGGAGCGAGGCGTCTTGTCCGCGGATCGCGTCGAAGGAGGCCCGGCGGGCGATCGACTCCGCCGAGGAATTGAAGCCCGAGAGGACGAAGACGTTGTTCAGCGCCGTCCCCGAGTCGGGTATCGCGAGTGGCCTGGTCGACACCCCCTGCGCGAACAGGTTGATCCCGGCGACGGAGACCGGCATCGGGAACGCGACGCCGCCGTTCACGCAGGCGAGGGCGTCGGCGATGCGTCCGCCCCATCCGGTCTGGACGCGCGTGTCGGCGCGGGACGTCTGCCAGATCCCCTGCTGGTCGGAGTGCGAGAAGAGCTGGTACGGCTTCTTCCGCGCGGCGTCGAGGTAGTCGGCGCGCGAGGCGAGCGGCTCGACGAGCGTTCCCGCGTTGCAGACGACGGCGGCCTTTCCCTGGCCCCAGAGCCCGTGCAGCTCCGCGAGCTCCGGGTGGAGTCCGAAGACCGAGCCCGCCATCGCGGGCGGCGTGATCGAAAGGAGCTGTGCCTGGGGGATCGCCAGTCCCGCGGCGGCCCGGGCCGCCGAGTACGCGGAGTACCCGGTGACCGGCACGACCATGTTGTTCGAGTCGTTGCCGCCGGCGAGAAAGACGGCCACGAGCGCGCGATAGTCGGTCGGGGCGAGGGGCTCGGCGAGCGCGGTCATCAGCGAGAGACGGCTCGCGGTGGCGCTTCGGGCGAAGAGGCCGAGAGCGGCGCAGCCGCCGAGAGACAGGAGGTCCCTGCGCGAGAGCTTGCTCATGGCGTCACCTCTCCACCTGGAACTGCGATGCGGTGAGGACGAGGTAGATCCCCGCCTGGACGCGGCGGAACTTTCCGCCGAGGACGTCCCCGGGTGGTGTCGGGTCGGTCGGGGCGATTGCATTCAGCGCCTGCGCGACCTGCGAGCGCATGGCCGCCGACATCGTGCCGTGCAGGAGCCGCCGGTCGAGCTCGTCGATCAACGGCGCCGGGTCGGGTGCGACCAGGCTCCCGGCGAGGGGAACCAGACTCGCGAACCCGAGTGAGACGCCGTTGGTGTTCCCGTTCAGGTTGGTCGGGTCGGTGTTGGGCCGAAGGCAGGGGAGGGCGACGACCGGGCATCCGGAGGTGTTGTAGACGAGGGTGTTGACGAAGTTCGCCCGCCCGAGCGCCGTCGTCGCGGACAGGATGCCGAACTCCGGCCCGAGGAGACCTCCGGCACCCGGTGCCTCGTAGTCGGGCGGGAAGTAGCTGAAGACCGACGGGGGCCGCAGCACGCTCTGTCCGAGCGGGGAGGTCCTGGGGTTCAGGTAGCCGTCGGCGTTCGCCGTGCCGTCCGCCGATCTCGCCCCGAGGGCGCGAAGCGAGGCGACGAGCCAGAGGGCCGGCTCCCGGAGCCGCCCGAACGAAACGGCCTCGGGACCGGTCCCGCGGGCCTCCGGGTCCAGGAGGACCGCGCGAATCACGGCCTTCATGTCTCCTCGCACGCCGTACCCGTTGTCGTCGAAGGCGAAGGTGACCCGCGCGACGTACGCCGGGCTCGGGTTCGACGTGACGAGCATCCGGATCAGCTGCTGCCCGAAGAACGGCCCGACGTTCGGGTCCTGGAAGATGTTGTCGAGAGCGTCGTTCAGGTCCTGCGTGCCCGTCCGGCCGGCGGGGAGGGTCACGCCGCGCAGCAGCAGCTTCTCGGTCGTGTCGTGGTTCGCCGGGACGAGGACCATCGGGTCGATGTAGTTCGTGATCCCGTCCGGATACTGCGGAGCGTAGGTCCATCCCGTGAAGGCCTTCGAGAAGCCGTCCACGATGGACTGGTCGTACGTGGGGATCGGGCCGTCGGAATCGCTCTGAACCGTGCCGTCGGGGTTCCGCCGCATCGTCCCGATGGAGAAGAGCTGGAGGATCTCGCGGGGGTAGTTCTCGTTCGGACGGGTCCGGGTGCTCGTCACCATGTCGAGGTACCGGCCCATGGCGGTGTTGAGGGTGATCTCGCCGAGGAGGGCCCGGAAGTTGCCGAAGGCGTTCCGGTTGAGGACCCTCAGGTACGGCGTCAGCCGGCTCGGCATCGGAACGTCGTTTCCCGAGACGACGAAGACCTTGTGGAGCGCCCAGGCGACCTTCTGGCGAAGCTGGTCGTTCCCATAAAGGGCGTTGGCGAAGAAGCGATTCTGGACGGGATAGGTCGTGTACTTGTCCCGATAGCAGACGGTGTTGTACGTGCAGCCTTCGGGTGCGGACCCCGGCTCCGGCGCCAGGGGCGTGTAGCCGGTTTCCGCCGCGCGGAACTGCTCCTCGATCCACTCGGAGAGGCCCTGCGTCCGAACGGTTTCCGCCTCGCCGGGTGCGGGTCCGAACGAGGCCTGGTCGAGGAACCGCAGGACGTCCTGCGGCGTTGCCGTCACCTTCACCGTCAGCTCGTCGAAGCCCGAGCGGTCCGAGTCGCTCACGGTCAGGCGGAGCGTGTACGTCCCGGCGGCGGCGAAGGTCACGTCCGTGCCCAGGGAGGCCGGCGCGGAGAACGAGACCCCTGCCGGTCCGGTGGTGACGCTCCACTCTGCCGTGTACGCCGCGCCGGCCGGCAGGGCGTCGTCGGAGAAGGTCCCCGACAGCGAGAGGCTGTTGGCCGGCATCGCGAGCGAGGCGTCGGAGCCCGCGAGGACGACCGGCGGCCTGTTGCCGGTAGCGTCCTCGAAATACCCGACGACGTCGAGGAGGAGGTCGACCGTCGCCCCGGCCGGCATGCCGCAGAACGCCGACACCTGGCCCGCCACGCCGGCCGCCGCGATCGAGTTGTTGGCGCGCGTTCTCCCCGCGGAGAAGTTGACCGAGGAGGCCAGCGGCATCGGCTCGCCGGCGGGGTAGATCAGGACGGAGCCTGCGGCCGTCGGATTCACGACCGTCACGTTCAGCGCGACGGCGCGGGCGCTGTTCGGGACGCCGCAGAGGCCGGCGATCCCGAACTCGCGGACCTCGCCGCCCCCGAGCGCCGGACCCCCGTTCGGCCCGAGCCCGACTCGCGTGTCGACGGCCCGGCACGGCGTCACGGTGTAGAAGCCCGAGGCGACCGGGGTGACCAGCGCCGCGACAGGGAGGTCGTCGGCGGCAAGCGAACCTGCGAGGAAAAGGGCCGCGGCGAATACACCTTTACCAGTACGCCGGTGTTTCAGGGGATTCATGGAGCCTCCGAACCCTCTACGGGGGACGTCGCTTTGGCTTATCCGCGAGCCGAGGGCCGTTCGGCTATCTCGAGAAGGCTAACACGGACCGTCGCGCGGGATTCGGGTTCGGCGGGGTCGTCAGCGCGAAGCGGGTGAGTCTTCCACGGTTTTGGAACCGGGCCGACCTCGCGCTCCTCGCCGCTTCCCACGCGCGGACGACGCTCCGTGCCGGCTTCACGACCGTGCGGAACCGCGGCGACGCCTACGACACGACGATCTCGCTGCGCGACGCGATCCGCCAGGGGTGGGTCGAAGGGCCGCGCATCTACAGCGCGGGGAAGTCGATCGCGACGACCGGTGGCCACGCCGATCCGACGAATGGCTGGTGCGACCTGATCCAGGGGGACCCCGGCCCGAAGGACGGCGTCGCCAATGGGGCGGACGAGATGGCGAAGGCCGTGCGGCAGCGATACAAGGACCGGGCGGACCTGATCAAGATCACGGCCACCGGCGGCGTCCTCTCGCTCGCCCGGAGCCCGAACGCACCGCAGTTCAGCCAGGACGAAGTCGACGCCGTCGTGAGGACCGCGCGCGACTACGACCTGCCCGTCGCGGTCCACGCGCATGGCGCCGAGGGGATGAAGCGGGCGATACGTGCCGGCGTCGACTCGATCGAGCACGGGACGCAGATGGACGAAGAGGCGATCCGGCTCTTCAAGGAGAAGGGCGTCTGGTACGTCCCGACCCTCTCGGCCGGGATCTTCGTCGGCGAGAAGGCGAAGATCGACAGCTACTTCCCCGAGGTCGTCCGCCCGAAGGCCGAGCTGATCGGCGCACAGGTCCGCGCGACGGCGGCGAAGGCGGTGGCGGCGGGTGTCCCAATCGCCTTCGGCACCGATGCGGGTGTCTCCCCGCACGGCGAGAACGGGAAGGAGTTCGCCTACCTCGTCGAGGCGGGGGTGACCCCGATGGAGGCGATCCGGGCGGCGACGTCGAGCGCGGCGAAGGTCCTCCGGGCCGAGAAGGACCTGGGAAGCCTGGAGAAGGGGAAGCTCGCCGACCTCGTCGCCTGGCGGAGGAATCCGCTCACGGACGCTTCCGTCCTCGCGACGACGCCCGACGTCGTCATGAAGGGCGGCGTCGTGGTGGCCGGGGCGCGGTAGCCGCCCGGGTCACGAGGCGGGGGGCGGGGCCGGCGGCGCTGCGGCCCCTGCCGTCGGCCTGAGCGGCGTCCAGGCGAGGCCGTCGGGCTCGGCTCCGGTCGGGAGGGTCCTGAGGATCTCGCCGGTCGCGAGGTCGAAGACGACGACCGCGTCGGCGTTGCTGTTGGCGACGAACGCGACCCGGCCCGCCGGCGGGACGAGGAGGCCGATCGGCACGGGGCTCTTCCCGAAGCGATCGGCGAAGAGGCGCCCCTCGGTCGTCGCCGCGGCCATCGGCATCTTCACCCGCTTCAGCTCCTTCCCCGCCCTCGTGTCGAAGACCGCCACGTCGCCGGAACGGGCGTTCGAAGCCAGGAGCGTTTCGCCGTCGGGAGAGATCTCGAGGCGGATCGGGAACGACGCACACGGGATCGTCCGCTTCGTCTCGAGCGTCGCCGCGTCGAGGACGACGAGGTTGTCGCTCCCGCGGTTCCCGACCCAGACCTCGCGGCCGTCGGGCGTGACG
>CALBDV010000666.1 GCA_937927565.1 uncultured Holophagales bacterium | reverse complement strand
TGCCTCGTCGTCATCCCGCCCGGAGGCTCCGCGCCCGACATCCTCGCCGGGCACCCCTCGGTCGAGTCGTTCGAGGTCGTCCGCGAGCCCGACGACGCCCCGGTCCTCCGGATGCGGCTGGAGCGCCTCCTCCTCCTGCACCGGCGCCGGACGCAGACCGAAGCCGTCCTTCACGACCTCCCCGTCATCGTCTACTCGCGAACGCTCGACGGAACCCTCACGAGCGTGAACGCGGAGACGGAGAGCTTCCTCGGCAAGGGCCGGGCTGCCCTGGTCGGGCGATCGATCCTCGAGGTCCTTCCGGAAGGGGCCGTGAAGGAATCCCATCTCGAATTGATGAACGAGGGCCTGCTGGCGTGCGGGAGACACCGGATGCGAATCGCCGGTACGGTGAAGGACGGCCGGCACTTCGCCCTCGACACTCGGGCACTCCTCCTGAGGGACGGCCACGGAACACCCTGGGGAGCCCAGGTCGTCATCGCGGATCTCACCGAGGAAGAGGATGCCCAGGAGCGTCTCCGCGTGCAGGCGGAGCGAAGCGAGATCCTCGCCGCGATCGCCACGGCGACGCGCGACATCACCGACCCGGACCGGATCCTGCAAACCGTCACGTCGATCGTCGGCCTCCGTACCAGCGCCCACACCGTGGACGTGTTCCTGCCCGACGGACGGCAGGACCGACTCGTCCTCCGCCAGTCGTGGCGCTCCTCGGACGCGATCCCGGACCTCACGGGCGACCAATGGCTCATCAACGGGACCGCTGCATTTCGCCTGCTCGTCGAGTCTCGCGAGCCGTACGTCGTCCCCGACGCGCGGCAGGAAGGCGACCACCCTGGCGCGGCCACCGCTCTCCGACGCCTCGGCGCCGGGAGCGGGATCATCCTGCCCGTCGTCGTCGAGAACGAGGTCGTCGCGGGGCTCGGACTCACGTACCCGGAGCCCCGGACGTTTCCGGACGACCTCACAGGGTTCCTGGCGCTGGTCGCCGACCAGCTCGCGCTCGCCATCCGCGCCTCCCGCCTCCACGTGAGCCTCACCGAGAAGCTGACAGCGCTCGCGCAGGAGCAGCGCCTCCGTGAGCTGGCCGACCACGATCGGCAGCGGCTGCTGAGCATGCTCGTCCACGACCTGAAGAACCCGCTCGCGGCCGTCCTCGCGTCCCTCGAGCTGAGTCTCGACCGGATCTCCGGCGACCAGCGGCTCGAGCGCCTCCTGCGCACCTCGATGGCCTCGGCACGGGGGCTGTCCGGAATGATCGACGACGCGCTCCTCGTCTACCGGACCGGCGAGACGCCAGCCGATCTCCGGCCCGAGGACGTCCGCTCGGTCCTGGCCCAGCCATTCGAGGAAGCCCGCTGGATGGCCGAGGCGCGGCAGATCCGGCTCGAGGTGGAGATCGCCGAGCCGCTCCCGGCCGTCTCCCTCGACGCGGGTCGCTACAGGCGCGCAGCGTCGAACATCCTCTCGAACGCGCTGAAGTTCAGCCGGCGCGGGGGCGACGTCTCCGCGCGCATCGGCATCGAGGAGGCCGACGGCAGGCGCTGGCTCGTCCTGCGCGTCGCCGATTCCGGTCCCGGCGTCCCCGAGTCGGTGAAAGACCGCCTCGGCGGGCCGTATCAGCGCTTTACCGGCTCCGAGCGGATCCCGGGCACCGGGCTCGGCCTCACCGTCGTCGGCGCCGTCGCCCTGGCCCACGGCGGCTGCATCCAGGTCGAACCGCGTCCGTCGGCGCCTTCCGGCTCCGTCTTTTCCTTCTGGATTCCCGCGTGAAGGAGCTTCACGCCGGACGGTACCTGCGGCTCGTCGTCCGCAATGGCTGGGAGTTCGTGGAACGACCCGGGATACGCGGCATCGTCCTCGTGGTGGCCGTCACTCCCGCCGATCGCCTCCTCCTCGTCGAGCAGTGGCGCGAGGCGGTTGCCGCGAATGTCCTCGAGCTCCCGGCGGGCCTCGCCGGCGACGCCGAAAGCCCCGCGGACGAACCCCTCGAGGAGGCTGCCCGGCGAGAGCTCGTCGAAGAGACCGGCTGGGACGCGACGGCGATGGAACACCTCGCCGTCGGTCCCCCGTCGGCGGGCGTCACTTCGGAGATCGTGACCTTCTTCCGTGCTCGCGGGCTCTCGAAGGTCGGGGCGGGGGGCGGCGTCGAAGGCGAGACGATCACGGTCCACGAGCCCCCCCTCGCCTCGGTCGAGGCGTTCCTCGCCCAACGCCAGGCCGAGGGCGTCCTCGTCGACCCGAAGGTCTGGGCGGGTCTCTGGTTCGCCCGCAGGCCCTGACAGCGGCCTACTCCGGGATCTTCACGACGACCTTTCCGAAGCCCGCGCCCGATTCGACGCGCTCGTACGCTGCGCGCACGTCGTCGAGGGAGAACGCCTCGTCGACGACCGGAAGCACCTGCCGCCGCTCGACCGCTTTCAGGAGGGCTTCGAACTCCGAGTCGGTCCCCATCGTCGAGCCGAGGATCGAGAGCTGCTTCCAGAAGATGGTCCGGATCTCCTCCTCGGGGTTCGGGCCGCTCGTCGCCCCGCAGGTGACGATGCGCCCCTTCTTCGCCGCCGCCGTGAGTGAGGCGCGCCAGGTGGCCGCCCCGACCGAGTCGACGACGACGTCGACGCCGCGCTTGCCCGTCAGCTCTCGGACCTTCCTGCCGACGTCGACCTTCCGGTAGTCGATGGCGACGTCGGCGCCCATCTTCAGCGCCCGCTCGAGCTTCTCCTCGTTCCCCGACGTGACGATCACGAGGGAGGCCCCCGCGAGCCGCGCGATCTGGAGCGCATAGGCCGACACGCCGCCGCCGATCCCGTGGATGAGGACGCTCTCTCCCGGCCGGAGCGCCGCCCGCGTCACGAGCATCCGCCATGCCGTCATCGCGGCGAGCGGGAAGGCCGCCGCCTCCTCGTTCGTCAGCCAGGCCGGGGCCTTCCAGACGTTCGCGGCGGGGACGACGATTCGTTCGGCGAGCGTACCGGAGCGGTGCTCTCCGAGAATCTCGTAGTCGACGCACAGGCTTCGCTCGCCGTCCCGGCAGAACTCGCAGCTGCCGCACGAGAGGCCCGGCTGCAGGACGACCCGCTCGCCCACGGCCAGTCCCGTCGGGCCGGCGCCGAGCGCTTCGACGCGGCCGCAGCCGTCGGCTCCTGGAACGTGCGGGAACTCGACCGGGACACCCGGGATTCCATTCCTCACGAACAGGTCGAGGCGGTTGAGGGCCGCCGTCGAGAGCCGAACGAGGACCTCGCCCGGACCGGGAACGGGGTCGGGGAGGCTCCCGACCGAGAGAACGTCATTTCCTCCGTGCCGCGTCAGGAATGCCGCTTTCATTTCTCCTCCTTACCGTGGAAACTCCCGCCTCCGATGGCGAAACTCCCGAAGCTGCCGACCCTCTCCGCCTCCCTGCTCGACCCCGCGACGGTCTGCCCCCCCTGCGGAAAGTGCTGCCGGTACGTCGCGGTCGGAATCGACGGCCCCGTGAGCGTCAGCGGCGTCTCCACGGCGCTCTGGCTCGTGTACCACAGGAACGTGGCGGTCTACCAATCTCACGACGGAGACTGGTTCGTCCTGTTTCCCGCCACCTGCGACAACCTCCTGCCGGACGGGCTCTGCGGCGTCTACGAGAACCGGCCGTTCCTCTGCCGCGAGTACGACATCGACGGCTGCGAGGGGACGAGCGACGAGGCCCCCGAGAAGCTGCGGTTCGACGACGGCCCCTCGCTCGGGAAATGGCTCCGGAAGACGCGTCCGGCCCTCTTCGCCCGCTGCCTCGAAGCCGGAATCCTCCCCGAGCCGCTTCGCGGGCCCGCTCCCGGCCCGGGGCGGCGCCGGGGTTCGCGCGGCCGGGCCGCCGACCCTACGCTTCGAGACTGAGGAGAGCCCCGAGCAGCTCGCCCCCGTCCTGGTAGCGGTCCGGGCGGTGCCGGTCGATCGAGTGCAGGAGGATCGCGACCTCGTCCTCGTGCAGCCACGGGGCGAACGGCCGCGGGTCGTCGGGGTCGCGCTCGAGACGCGCCACGAGAACGTCGTCGCCTACATAGGGCCAGCGTCCCGCCGCGAGCGTGTAGAACGTCGCTCCCAGGGAATAGACGTCGGAAGCGGGGGAAGCCGCCTCCCCACGCAGGACCTCCGGCGGGAAGAACGCGGGCGTCCCGATCAGCTTCGAGGTGGAGCCGGAGTCGGCTTCCGGGCGGGCCAGGCCGAAGTCGAGGATCCGGAGAATGCCGTGCTCGTCGAGAACGAGGTTCGCCGGTTTCAGGTCCCGGTGGAGGATTCCCTTGGAGTGGGCCGCGGCGATGCCCCGGGCGGCCTGGACGAACCAGTCCCGCCAGTTTCTCTTCAGCCTCTCGGGGTCGTTCTTCAGGAGGGACTGGAGATTCGGCCCTTCGAGGAACTCCATCGCGAGGTAAGCGCTCCCGAAGCCTTCGCCGAAATCGTAGAGACCGACGATGTTCGGGTGCTTGAGCGCGGCGATCGCACGTGCCTCGCGGATGAAGTAGCGCATCGCCGTCTCGTCGCCCCAGAGCTGGGCCGGGAGGATCTTGAGGGCCACGTGGCGCTCGAGCTTGTGGTCGAGAGCCTTGTGAACGACTCCCATACCGCCCCGGCCCACTTCCGCCAGGATCTCGTACCGCGCCTCGGGCGTCTCCGACACCGCCAGGCCGCTCGCGGCCGACATCGCCTGGAAGGTCCCGGAGTGGGTCCGCCCGGGGCCCCCGGCCGGCGTTGCCACCGGGGCGGGCGGATTCCGGTCCGCCCCGGCCGGCGCCGCGGGCTCTTCGACGGCGGCGGGGAAGTCGGCTTCGGTCAGCCTCTCGCTGAGTGCCAGCGAGCGGGTCCGGGCGTTCCGGAAGCTCGGATCGAACGCCGCGATGGACGCCAGTTTCTGCTGCGCCGCGGCGTACTCGCCTCCCGCCTCGAGAGCTCGCGCGAACGCCTCGTGAGCCGCGATCGTCGAGGAATCGACGGGCCGGTGCCCGAGGAGCTCGCGCAGGACATGAACCGCGTCCCTCGGTTCGTCGTGGGTGAGGTGCGCTTCCGCGAGCTCGAGAAAAACCTCTGAAACACCGGGGTCGGCGCGGCGGACGGACGTCAGCAGGTCCCACGCCCGGTCGCGGTGGCCGGCACGCAGCGAATTCCGTGCCGCTTCCAACCCCCGGCCCGCCCGCAGGAAGAGCGAAACCGCCTCGTCGAACCGACCCCGCTCCTGCAGGACGAGCGCCGCCTCGGCAAACTTCCCGGCGGCACGGTAGAGGGTGATCGCGCGTTCCCAGTCCTGCAGCTCCCGATAGATGCCGGCTGCGATCTCGGCCTTCCCCACCGCCTCGTACGCTGCAGCGGCCTCCGGCAGGTGGCCCGCCTTCTGAAAGAGAGCCGCCGCCCTCTCGACCTTGCCCGATTCGCGGAACGCGCGGGCCGCCTCGGCGAAACGGCCCGTCCGTTCGTAGAGCAGCGCGGCCTTGTCCCATTTCTCCGCCTTCGCCCAGGCGTCGGCGGCCCCGGACCAGTCGGCCTTCCCTTCCAGGTCGCGGGCAATCAGCTCGGCGGCGGTCTTCTCCTGCCCGGCTTTCGAATAAGCCTCGGCGGCCCCCGGCAGGTCGCCGCCGCGCTCCAGCTCCTTGGCCGCCTCCAGCGGCCGACCGGCCGCCAGGTACATGGGCCCGGCGAGGAGCGGCTCCCCACCGAGACGAAACGCTTCGGCCGCTTCGAGCGTCCGGCCCGCTGCCCGGGCCGTCTCCCCCGCCCTCTTCCAGAGCGCGTTCTTTCCCCCGCCAAATGTCGCCCCCTCGGCGATCTTCCGGCAGGCGTCCGCAAGGGCCATCGTGTCGCCGGAGACCTCGGCGACCTCTGCGAGCCGGTCCCAGCGCGCCGCCTGTCGCGCTTCTGCGAGCGCTCGAACCCTTGCGGCCCCCGCCTTCTCGGCGTCTCCCGCCACGTCCCAGGCCTTCGCCGCCTCCCACGCGAACGCGTCCCCCGCCTCGCTCCAGAGCTCGGCCGCAAGGCGGGCGTTCCCCTGACGCAGCTCGAGTGCGGCGACGCGGGCCGGGAGCTTTCCCTTCCGGAAGGCTCGCTTGGCCTCCTCGGCGTCCCCCGCTTTCAGGAACAGCTCCCCGGCACGGACGAAGTCCCGCAAACGGTAGGCTTCCTTCGCCGAGAGGAGATCGGGGTTCCTCGGCCGGGAGCTCCGGAGGGTCAGCAACAACACGCCGAGGCCGACGAGGTCGAGCGCGAGGCGGGCGATACTGGTGCGCGAGAGCAGCTCGTAGACGGGTGCCTTCGAAAGGTAGCGAGCCACGTCGGCGGCGGCCGGCACGACGGCCGCCGCCAGGGCGAGAAGCTGGTCGAGGTGAGCGCCCAGGACGACGACGGCCGCGAACAGGAGACCGACGACGGACGACCGTAGGAAGTCGCCCATCCGAACCCCCTGCTCGTGCAGAAAGCTCCGGAAGACGCGCAGGACGAGAAGCACGATGAGGAGCGTCGCGACCTGGGGGGCGAAATAGAAACGATGCTCCACCCAGTCACGGGCTATCGGCTGCGTCGCCACGTTCGCCCTCGCCCAGTCGACGAACCTCAGCAGTGCGAGCTGGACGAGCACCATCACTGCAACCGGGATCAGGTCGTCCTGCCAGCTCTTCCTTCGGCTCACGCGACGTGATTATCGACGATCGGGCACGACGTGCCGCGTCCCGCTAACATTCACCCCGCTTGAGGCCGTTTCCGCTGCTCCGCGTTCTCGCAGTCCTGGCGGCCTTCGTGCCCGCTCCCGCGGCGACGGCGCAGGCGTACTCCGATCCCGGGCTCGGCATCGGAGCCGACGCCGGGATCTCGGAGGGGCGTTCGGCCGACGGCCTCTCACTCGCAGCCGGTCTGCACCTGCGCTACCGCTTCACGGGCTCCCTGGGCCTCGAAGGGAGAATCGGCTACCGGCGGGAGACCGTGGAGGACGGCTCCGGGCCGCTTCTCGACATCGTCGACGTCCCCGTCACCGGAACGGGCCAGCTCTTCTTCTTCCCGCGGTCGCGGGTACAGCCGTTTCTGCTCGGCGGGGCAGGCCTGCACGTCGTGAAGACGACGCCGCAGGGGCGAAACACGACCTTCGGAGGAGGGACAGAGGCGCTCTTCGCGATGCATGCCGGGGCCGGAGTCGACGTCAGGCCGTCGCGGACCACCGCCTTTCACCTCGACGCGCGCTGGGTCTTCCTCGAGCCGACCGCGATCACGGATCTCGTGAACGCAGGCTACGACGTCCGAACCGGCTACTTCGCGATCACTCTCGGCCTGACCTTCTTCCGCTGAGCCTCAGGCGGGCAGCCCCGCCACGAGCTCGGCGAAGCGGGCGGGGTCGACGTTCCCTCCCGAAAGCACGACGCCGACCCGCCGACCCGCGACGCCCGGCACCCTTCCCGCGAAGAGCGCCGCCGCGGCCGCCGCGCCCCCCGGTTCCACGACGAGCTTCATCCGCGAGAAGAGGAACGTCATCGCCTGCCTCAGCTCGAGGTCGCTGACGGTCACGACGCCCTCCACGAGCGCCTGCAGGATCGCGAAGTTCCGCTCGCCGACGCGCGTCGTCTGGAGGCAGTCGGCGATCGTCTCCGGGACAGCAATCGCGATCCGGCGTCCCTCACCCAGTGACCGGGCCACGTCGTCCCCCGCTTCCGGCTCGACGCCGAGGACACGGATGAACGGCCGCAGGCCGGCCGCCGCGACCGCGGTCCCCGCGAGAAGGCCCGCGCCGCCACAGGGCGCCACCACGACGTCGAGGTCCGTCACCTCTTCGAGCAGCTCGAGCGCCGCCGTTCCCTGACCGGCGATGACGGCCTCGTCGTCGAACGGCGGCACCAGGATCACGCCCCTCTCCTCGACGAGGCGGCGCGCGATCGCCTCGCGGTCCTCCCGCCGGCGGTCGTAGAGGAGCACCTCGGCGCCGTAGCCGCGCGTCGCGGCGAGCTTCAGGGCCGGGGCGTCGTCGGGCATGACGATCGTCGC
>CALBDV010000665.1 GCA_937927565.1 uncultured Holophagales bacterium | reverse complement strand
CGCGCCGGATCGTCACCATCATCTTCTGGATCTTCGCCCTCATCATGGCCTACCCGTACCTCCCCGGGAGCGGGAGCGAGGCGTTCAAGGGGGTCGGCGTGATGGTGGGCCTGATGGTCTCCATCGGCTCGAGCGCCGTCATCGGCCAGCTCGCGAGCGGCTACATGATCATGTACTCGCGGACGCTCCGCGTCGGCGACTACGTCAAGGCGGGCGACATCGAGGGGACGGTCTGGCAGCTCGGCCTCTTCGCCACGCGGATCCGGACGCTGAAGAAGGAGACGGTCACCATCCCGAACGCCGTCCTCGCGGGCCAGATCACGAAGAACTACTCCCAGCCGACGGACCCGAACGGCATCGTCCTCGGCACGAGCATCACGATCGGCTACGACACGCCCTGGAGGCAGGTCGAGGGGCTCCTCCTCCTCGCGGCCGAGAGGACGCCGGGGCTGAAGAAGGAACCCTCGCCCTGGGTGCTCCAGCGTGCCCTGACCGACTTCTACGTCGACTACGAGATCTGCGCCTACCTGGAGGACCCGCTCGAACGGGTCCGGACGCTCACGACCCTCCACGCAAACATCCTCGACGTCTTCAACGAGTACGGCGTCCAGATCACCTCGCCGAACTACGAGGCCGACCCGGACGGCGCCAAGATCGTCCCCCGCGAGCAGTGGTTCGCGGCGCCGTCGCGGCGGCGGCCCGAGGCACAGAGCCGGACCTGAAAGAGCGAAGGCGGCCTCCGTGGGGAGGCCGCCTTCGAACCGGGGACGATCTGAAGGGTTAGCGCGTGCGGCGGAACCGGAGGCCGGCGCCGGCGAGCAGCGAAAGCGCGCCACCGAGAGCGGCGAGCGGGAGCGGGCTGCCCGTCTTCGGGAGCTTGGGCTCGGGAGCCGGTTCCGGGGCCGGGGCCGGGGCCGGGGCGACCGCAGGGGCCGGGGCCGGAGCCGGAGCGGCGGGGGCGACGCCGCCGACGTTCGCGACCTCAGCCTCGGTGAGCGTCTTCATCGCCGTGTGAACGATCGTCGCCGTCAGCTTCATGTTGGGCCTGAGACCGTCGAGCCCCATCTCCTTGCCGTCGACGAGGAACTTGTAGCCGGCGGGGACATCGACGCTCTTGTAGCCGGTCCCGTCCTTGTAGACCAGCGTCTTGCCAACGATCTTCACGACGGTGCCGTTCTTGACTTCCGTCGACTTGACCGGGGTCGTCGTCGTCGTCTTGACGAAATCGGCAGTAAGGACCGTTCCAACCTTCAGCGTTTCGTAGGTGGTCGGGACGCCGTCAACCATGATGGTCTTCCCGGGGGCCGGCGTGAACTCCTTGACGGTTCCGTCTTCCATCTGGACGGCGACCTTGCCCTCGTACTTGGCGAGGACCGTTCCGCTCTTCGTGACGACCTCGGTGGTGGTCTGAGCGATTGCGGCGCCCGTAACGCAGAGCGCCAGGGCCAGAAGCGTGACGAATTTCAGGGTACGTGTCATTTGGTTCCTCTCCTTCTCGATATCGTGGTTTCCGTTCGGGAATTGAATCATGAATCGCCCAGGACAGATATGGAGCTCCCCTACTCCTACCTCGTGGAGGGTCCCTCCTTTCGAGTGTTCACGAGCGAGTCTTCGGGCGGATTGCGATCAGACGCGCCCTTCGTGGCCGGTTCGCGTTTCACGGCTCGGACGATGTAGCGCTGCGGCGCGCTCCCGATGAAATAGAACGGGTAGCAGGTCACGAGCGTCAGGACGGGCGAAGCCGTCCGGTCAAGCACCGAAACGTCTTCCGGCTGAACGATCCGGATGGACTCGACGACGTAGGAGTGCCGGGCGGAGAGAGACCGGACCTCGATCGTGTCTCCCACGCCGACGTCCTTCAGGCCTCGAAAGAAGCCGTCGCGGTGGCCGGCGATTCCCGCGTTTCCGACCTCGCCCGGAGGGGGCGTTCCCTCGATGAGGCCGACCGCCCTGTTCAGCGTCAGGTCGTCGGTCCCCGCAAGGACCGGTACCTCGAGTCCGATCTTCGGGATCGAGAGGACGGCGAGAGGGGCTCCAAAGTCCTCCCGAAGGCTCTCCTCGTAGGCCTTGATCCGCTCGGGCGACCAGAGGCTGGTGTCGAGGCCCCTCACTGGGTCTCCCGAGCCGGCGTCACCGGCTTGGGAAGGGCTTCCAGTGCTGATGAGCGCCGCCCGGAAACGTTTCAGATCCCGCTGCTTCTGCACTTCTCCCGTCAGCTTTGCGCCACCGGCGAAGGTGAGCAGCGCGATGCCTACGCAAATGAGACCCCGCTCAATCATCACGCGCCGAGTCAACGCCTGACCTCGCATCGCCAAGGACAAATGTTAGTCCGAAAGAAGGCCAGCCGCACCTAGGGAAACTCCCGGCCCCTGGACTCGGAGAACCCGAGGCTTCAGCGGTCCTCCTCGAACCGGGCCTCGACCTTTCCGGCCTTGATGGCGCGCATCAGGGCCGCGTGGTCCTTCTCGTTCTGGTCGGCGTAGTCGAACGAGAAGGACGCGATTGCCTCGTCGAAGACGTCGCTCTTCCCCATGTACCCGCTGAG
>CALBDV010000664.1 GCA_937927565.1 uncultured Holophagales bacterium | reverse complement strand
GCGGACGTGGCGTGCCGGGAGACGAATGGGCCTTGGTGTCAGCGCGTGCAGTGGCTGCAGATCTTGGAGAGTACTGCCGAGGTGGCGGCGTCTAGCTGCACGCTGCGCGCCGACGGGGCGTGCTTGCCTCTGCTGATCGCCCGAGCGTTCTCGAGGCAGGCCCGCGCAGACGTGACGTACATTCCTCCGCGAGCCCCGACGAAACGGCAGTTCCACGATGCGAGCGCCTGTCCGAACCGCAGAGCCTGATGAATCTGCAGGCGCGACGAGCGCAGGAATGCAACTCGTCCTCCTCGGCCCAATGTGTGAAGTATGCCTGCAGTGCACCAGTCGCCCGACCCGGCGGCATCTCGAATGTCAGTGACTTCGAAAGCATCCATGTGATTCCATCCGCCGGAGTCGCATCTTGGCAATGAAGTGCGAAAGCGGACACCGGATGCTCCTAGAGTCTGAATCTCTAGGAGGACCCCATTGGGGGCAGCAGGTCCACCGAGCGACGGGAGTCTCTCTCGAGAGTACTTGAGCACGTCGGCGAGTGCCACCATTTCTTCGAAGTGCCGAGGCAGGCCGATGCCAGATGGCTCGAAGACGATGAGCGCTCCGAGCGCTTTGGCCGTTCGGGCCAGCCGGAGAGAACCAGGAAAGGCGCGGTCTGCGAAGAAAACGCTAGCGGAAGGGCTCTCGAGTTCGACAACGTCCAAGGGCCGGAGCGGCACAGGCCTGAATGAGGGAAACCAGGCGCCGCAGCGTGGACAGCAGAGCGAGAAGCGGTGCGACACCTGTCCGGCGGGTGTCCGATGAATGCGCTGGACGATGACGGGAGCCGGCGCGGTCGGCCGAAGGTGGGCGAATCGGAGGTCCACCCCGCAGGCGTCGAGATCACGTCCGATTAGCTGTGATGCTTCATCGCCGTTGAGGCGGGCGACGGGGAAGGCCCTCCACCCGAAGTAGCTCAGAATCGCGAGCACATTACCGCACGTGCCTCCCGCCCACGAGGAGGGTGCGCCTCCCTTCGCGTTCTCGAAGACGAGGTCGAGCGCGATGAGTCCTGTGCCGAGTACCGCGGGGCGATTCGCGTCACGGAGTCGGATCGGGGCGTCATTCATGGCAGGCGCCGGCAAGCCAGAGCTCGACGAGCTCAGGAGCGTCCGCAGTCGGGTCGGTCGAGCTTTCCAGAACGTATCCCTGCACTTCAGTATGAGCGATGGCTACGTCCACCTTATCAGCCCTGAGCTCGTACGCAACCAGGAGGGGGCCGACCGATAGGAGCTTTGACGTCATCGCGGATAGCACCGTCTTGCAGTCGCCGAGAGGGCGGAGAGCCTCCCGATAACGCTGGATGGTCGATCGGATCTGTCGGTACACCTGGAAGGGGTTGCCCTCTGCCGCATGCACGATGTTTCTTGGCTCGACGCGCAGGCGATCGAACAGGAACTCGCGGTACTCGAGGATGAGATCATCGCCGCGCCTCGCGTTGGCGGCGGGGAAGGGGATGACTGGGCAGACTTCGTCGGGGTGGACTAGGTCGTGCACGCGTTCAAGCTGCACCGCCTGTCCGTCTCCGAGCACCGGGATCCAGAGCCGCGGATTCCCAGCTGTCGATTCAAGCCCCATCCCACCGTGGAAAGGAAAGACGTAGTCGGCCCGCTCGAGAACGCCCTCGTCACGAATCCGCCGCTCCGTCGCAGCATCCTCGGCAAGAACAACGTGGAAGTTCCAGACTGCTTCGCCATCATGAGCGGCGTCTCGCAGATGGAGGAGCTTCGCAATCAAGGGAAAGTACAAGCCACGCGGAAGCGCGTTGATGTCGAGGACGACGTCGCTGTACGGCCGGAGCTCATCTACCGAAGCAAAGGTGGAGGCGGCACTCTTCGAGCCGATCCTGCGGCCATCCTCGGAGAGCATTCGAATCTGTCGCTCGGAGAAGATCCCAGGGGACCGAACGGCGCGCTGGAGCCGCTCACGGTTGGCGGTGATGGCGTCGGTTTGCTTCCAGGAAGGAGATGTCGAGCCCTCGTCGAAGGTCAGGCCTATAACGTCGATAGGAGGAGCGTCGGCGATCGCGGCCACGGTCTCGAGCCCAAGGCACATCCTGGGGTCGAAACCCTGCCCCAGAATCCAGAGAATCCGAGACGCGAGGTGGACGCGTTCGGACCAGAAGTCGGTGAAGAGCGGACCCTTCGCCATCACGTATTCTCGCCACCTGGGCTCACTTCCCTGTGTCATCACAGAAGGCTCCCGGAGGCCGGAGGCCGGAAGCCGCCTTGGAGCCATCCCTGCAATTCACGGAGGCTCTTGGCACGCCATCCGCCGTACTGAAGGGGTAGACCAAAATGAAGGCAGAGTGACCGATTCAGATACAGGAGCATCCAAGTCTGACCTTTGCACTTTACGTCGAGACGGACCTCGAGCAGGTTGTGCGAGAGCGCCGCCGAGATCACGCGAGCGAGGTGGACGTGATCTCGAGCTGAGGGTCCGTCCGGGCTCCTCAGGATCTCTCTATCGCCCATTGTGAGGCCGATGCCGGTGACTCCGGGGGCATACGGGGCATTTGGCAGGAACGTCTGCCACTTAGAGAAGTCGCCGATGGCGCCAATGAGCCGCTGAACGTCTCGACCGTGCTCGACTCGAGTGGGGATATCGACCCAGCGTTCCCGAATACTCCGCTGCAAGACACGCTCCTGGCGGTCCGCCCTCAGTATCGAGGGCTGTCGGCGTATAAGCGCAGCGGATATGAGCTCCTCGAACATCTCACCGGCGAGCCGAAGAAACTGCTCGATGTTGAAGGAGGCGAGTGAGGTGAGCGTCCCGGGGCCGAAGTAGAAGGGGACGTCCGCTTCGCGAGCGAGAAACAGCTCGGCGGCGGCTTTCACCTGTGAGTCGTCTCTCGACGCCAGGTCATCCTCGCTCAAAGGTAGCTCGAGAGACATTTGGGAGCTCCGAAGCTCGCGTTCGATCAGGATCTCGAGGGTCCGCCACGCGATGGCCCGTTCGCGCGGCGTATCGCCCGCGCCAGACTGCGCTGTCAGCCACTGGCTGAATGACGGCTTCGCAGCCACCTTCTCGCGGACGCGGGCTTCGATGGTACGGGCGGCGGACTCAAACCTCTGATTCCACCTCGCATCGTCTAGGGAGTCCTCGAGATTGGGGCCGAACTCGTGCACGTCCGTATCGCGGGCGTACCGACTCCTTCGATCGGCGATGCTCAAGAGGAGTTTCTCGAGACGGCGACTCTTCTCGCGCCAGAACTCCTCCAGAAGGATAACGACGCTATCGCGGCCGGTCGCAGCACCTGGGCTCAGCAGCTCGGAGGGGGGAAGGGCTGAAAGCCGCTCGGCGAGCCAGACGTGCCGAGGCGTGTTGTCGGCGAAGAGGAGCTGAATGAGGTGCTGTCGCTGAGGTGAGGTAAGCTCGTGGAGGTTGTCGATCATCAAGAGGGACATCGGCGCGACGGGCCTGCCGTCCACCCGGAGGCGCCCTCCTCCGATGAGGCGGAGGGCGAAGAGCTCCTCGTGGCACGGTGGCAAGTCCGCAGGGGGGCTGAAACTGTTTGCTGCCTCGTAGACGTCCCGTTCTACCTGCCGCGCCCACTCGTACACGGTGGGGCCGTCTGTCGGAAAGGTCCTTCCGGCGAAGCTCGGAAGGACGCAGTCGTCGTGCGCGAAGCTAACGGAAGCAAGATCGCGGGGGAACACCCGCTGGCATAGCGCCAGCGCGCCGCGGAGTGCCGTGATGACAATCTTCGCGTTGAGGAGGGCTGTCAGCAATCGCGCGCGCACACGAGGCTCGAACGCTAGATCCTCGAAGTCGGCGAACGCCCGCGAGCAGGAGAGCATCACTCCGAGGACCCGCGGCCCGCTTTCGTCGACAGCACCGATTGCGGTGAGGCGCGAGTACAAGTCGCGATACGCATCACTCGATCGATAGGCATACAGTGCACGCAGGACCCCAGGCGTGAACAGCCGAAGTAGCGATGTCTTGCCGCCGCCGGGGGCGCTCCGGATTATGTGGATCTTCGAGAAGACGTCTGCGGTAGGGAATACGTCCAACGTCACAGGCTCGAAGAGCTGCAGAAAGACGGAGTCGGAGTCAATGCTCTCCGAGCGACC
>CALBDV010000663.1 GCA_937927565.1 uncultured Holophagales bacterium | reverse complement strand
CGCGAAGCCGGGTTCTCGCAGCCCGGCGAATGGGCACCGCACGCGGCGTGCTGGCTCGCGTGGCCGAGCCACGAAGACCTCTGGGAAGAGGCGCTCGGGCCCGTGCAGGAGGCCTTCGTCGCCTTCGCGCGCGCCATCGCCGACCCCGGTCCGGACGGAAGGCCCCGGGGCGAGAAGCTCCAGGTCCTCGCGCCGACGGCGGCGCGGGCGGAGGAGGCGCGCGAGCGCCTCGCCGGTCTCGGGGCCCTCGTCCACGAGATCCCGTTCGGCGACATCTGGATGCGCGACATCGCGCCGATCTTCGTGACGTCGGAGTCGGGTGACGTCGCAGCCGCCTCGTTCGCCTTCAACGGGTGGGGCGGCAAGTACGCCCTGCCGGGCGACGCCGAGGTCTCGATGCGCGTCGCCGAGGCGGCGGCCCTTCGGACGTTTCGCGACGAGCTCGTCCTCGAGGGGGGCTCGGTCGACCCCGACGGCGAGGGAACGCTCCTGACGACGCGCCAGTGCCTCCTGAACCCGAACCGCAACCCGGGTCTCCCGCAGGCCGCCCTCGAGCAGCGCCTGGGCGAGGGCCTCGGCGCCGAGAAGGTCCTCTGGCTCGGCGACGGCCTGATCAACGACCACACCGACGGGCACGTCGACACCGTCGCCCGCTTCGTGGCTCCCGGCGTCGTCGTCTGCATGGAGCCCTCCGGCGGCGGCGACCCGAACGCGACGGCTCTGAAGGAGATCATCCGCGACCTCTCGGCCATGCGGGACGCGCGGGGACGCCGGCTCGAAGTCTTCACGGTCCCCTCTCCCGGGGTCGTCACCGACCCCGAGGGCGAGCTGATGGCGGCGAGCTACGTGAACTTCTACGTCGCGAACACGACGGTCACCGTGCCCGTCTACGGGACCCCGAACGACGGGCCCGCGCTCAAGCGGATCGAGAGGCTCTTCCCCGGCCGGCGCGTCTTCGACGTTCCGGCGCGCGCGCTCCTCCTCGGCGGAGGGGCCTTCCACTGCATCAGCCAGCAGCAGCCGGCCGGAGGGACACGCGGATGACGGGCGACCTCCTCACCCTCGGTATCGTCCAGTGCGCCCTCGGCGGGAGCCGCGAAGAGAACGTGGCCCGGGTCGAGGGGCTCGTACGCGAGGCTGCCGGGCAGGGCGCCCGGCTCGTCGTCACGCCCGAGCTCCTCGAGGGCCCCTACTTCTGCCGCGAGGAGAAGGACGCGTTCTTCGAGTGGGCACGACCCGTCGAAGGGAACGCCACGCTCGAGCGTTTTCGCGCCCTCGCGAGAGAACTCGGCGTCGTCCTCCCCTTCTCGTTCTTCGAAAGGGCCGGAAACGCGTACTTCAACACCCTGGCGATGATCGACGCCGACGGCGCGCTCCTCGGCACCTACCGCAAGAGCCACATCCCGGACGGCCCGGGCTACGAGGAGAAGTTCTATTTCCGGCCCGGCGACACCGGCTTCCGCGTCTTCGCGACGAAGGCCGGCGCCGTCGGTGGCGCCGTCTGCTGGGACCAGTGGTTCCCCGAATGCGCGCGCGCCCTCGCCCTCGGCGGCGCCGACGTCCTCGTCTACCCGACGGCGATCGGCTCGGAGCCCGCGAACCCCTCCCTCGACACGCGCGACCGGTGGCGGCGCGCGATGGTCGGACACGCGGTGTCCAATGTCATTCCCGTCGCCGCGGCAAACCGGATTGGCGAGGAGAACGGCCAGCTTTTCTACGGCTCGTCCTTCGTCGCCGGGACCGACGGCTCCTTCCTCGCCGAGCTGGGACGCGACGAGACGGGCGTTCGCGTCGTCACGCTCGATCTCGCCCTGATCCGGCGGGAGCGGGCGTCCTGGGGCTTCTTTCGCGACCGGCGGCCGGAGCTCTACGGCGCGCTCCTGACGGCCGACGGGCGCACCTGAGGCCGGGGACGGGCGCGGTCAGAAGGCGGACGGTCCGGCCACGAACCGGATCGTCCCGGTTTCGGCGCCCGGCCCGTCCTCGACGAAACCGCAGTGCACCAGGACGGCGATCGAGGCCTCGTTCGCCCGCGTGGTGTGGGCGATGACGCGCGTCGCGCCGTTTCCGACGGCCCACGTCCCGAGGGCTCGCACCGCCTCCGTCGCGAAGCCGCGTCCGGTCGCTTCGGGAATGACGGAGTAGCCGATCTCCGCGGTGCCGTCCGCGTCGGGCGGCCCGAGGAAGCCCGCGGCCGCGACGAGCGTCGGAGTTGCGAAGCTCGGCTCTGCCGCGATCGCGTACCAGCCGAACCAACCGGCGTCGGCCGGGGAGGCCGCCGCGAGCCGGGCGCGGAAGTACTCCTGGGCGTTGCGGTCGTACTCGCCCGGCGGCCACGAGGCGGGAACGTCGGCGCCGAGAAGCGCCGCGAGGTGGAGGGGCCCCGCCAGCTCCGCCTCGACGTGACCGAGAGTCGCCGCCACGAGTGAGAGACGCGGAGAGTCGATCCTCGTGACCGTCACGATCGCGATTCTCTCCCGCGCGCGGGAGAGACGGATCGGCGAGGTGGATCAGGCGAGGTCGAAGACGAGGAGCTCGGCCTCGGTCCCCGCGCCGCGTGCCGTGAACGAGGTCTCGTCCGACGCCGCGAGGCCGTCTCCAGCCGAGAGCCGGTGCCCGTTCACCTCGGCCTCGCCGCGCAGCGCCTGTACCCAGAGGTGCCTGCCCGGAGCGATCTCGAGGGAAACCCGGCTCTCTCCGTCGAGGATCGTCGCGTAGAGGTTCACGTCCTGCCGGATCGCGATCGACCCTTCGTCCCCCGTGCCCGAAGCGACGAGCCTCAGCTTTCCCCGCTTCTCCGAGTCGGCGAACGGCTTCTGCGCGTAGCGCGGCTCGTATCCCCTGCGGTCGGGGACGATCCAGATCTGGACGAAGTGGACCGGGTCGGTCTTCGAGTCGTTGAACTCGCTGTGCTTCACGCCCGTCCCGGCGCTCATGTACTGGACGTCACCCGGGACGATCGTGGAGCCCGTGCCGAGACTGTCCTTGTGCGCCAGCCGGCCCGAAAGGACGTAGGAGACGATCTCCATGTCGTTGTGGCCGTGCGTGCCGAAGCCGGCGGCTGGGACGACGCGGTCCTCGTTCAGGACCCTCAGGGCCCGGAAGTTGACGTGCGCAGGGTCCCAGTAGTCGGCGAAGGAGAAGGTGTGGCGCGTATCGAGCCAGCCATGGTCGATGTGCCCGCGTTCATCGCTCTTTCGGATCGTAATCATCGGGACCTCCCGGGGCGTCCGGATACGGCAGCCCCCGTCACCTCCACTGCATTCTGCGGACCAGCGATGGGTGCCCCGGCGTTCGCCCTTTCAAACGCCCAAACCATTCCATGGCGACCACTTGTGAGTCTCCACCCGCAGCCGAGGTCTTCCTTGTGCACCGAATCGAGAGGAGCGCAGCTCTCGATTTGAGATGATCCCGGCATGCGTGCCGACGACCTGACGCTCGACACCCTCTTCGACGCCGACCCGAAGGGGGGCGTCTACCGTTTCGCCGGCGAGAGGGCCGTCCTTCTCGACACGGCCGCCCTCGGCCTGCTCCGCAAGGAGCTGATCGACACGCTCTCCCTCTCCGTCGCCCGAGGGGTCCTCTACCGCTTCGGCTGGGCTCACGGCTTCCGGACCGCCGAGGCGATGAAGGGGGCGTTCGACTGGGAGAGCCCCGAGGAGTGGATCAAGGCCGGCGGGCGGCTGCACCGCCTGAAGGGCCTCGTCACGTTCCGCCCGGTCCCGCGCCAGGCGGGAGCACGTCCCCGGCACTTCTCGCAGGCGATCTGGGAGGAGTCGTACGAGGCCGAGCAGCACCTCCTCCACTTCGGCCTCGCGGACGAGCCGGTCTGCTGGACGCTGACCGGTTTCGCGAGCGGCTACCTCACCGCCGTGCATGGCCATTCGATCCGCGTCATCGAGGAGACGTGCGCCGGACGGGGGGACGCGGTCTGCCGGATGGCGGGCGAGCCGGAGGAGGACTGGGACGAGGCGACACGGCGTTCCCTCGCAGGGCTGTCGGAGCGCTGCCTCGAAGGCGAGCTCGCCCGCGTCCGCGACGCCCTCCGGGCGACCGAGGCGAAGCTGAAGGTGCGCCGGAGCGAGCTGACGCGGCTGCAGATCGAGGAGGAGCACCCGGGTGTCATCGCGCGCAGCCCCGGGATGCGCCGCGCTTTCGACCTCGCCTGCCGCGTCGCGCGCGTCGACTCCACCGTCCTCCTCACGGGAGAGAGCGGCGTCGGCAAGGAAGTCCTGGCCCGCGTGATCCACGAACGCTCCGGGCGTTCCGGCGGCCCCTTCGTCGCCATCAACGGGGCCGCCCTGCCGGAGAATCTCCTGGAGAGCGAGCTCTTCGGCCACGTGCGCGGCGCCTTCTCCGGCGCGACCTCCGACCGGCCCGGCCTCTTCGAGGCGGCCAACGGAGGGACGCTCTTCCTCGACGAGATCGGCGAGGTGCCACTGGGCCTCCAGGCCAAGCTCCTGCGCGCGCTCCAGGAGCGGGAAGTGCGCCGGCTCGGCGAGAACCGGAGCCGGAAGATCGACGTCCGCGTCGTCGCCGCGACGAACCGCGACCTCGCCAGGGACGTGGAGACGGGCCATTTCCGCAAGGACCTCTATTTCCGCCTCCGCGTCATCGAGATCCCGATCCCGCCTCTCAGGGAGCGACCGGAGGACGTCCTGCCGCTGGCGAAGGCGCTCCTCGTCGACGCCGCCCGGCGGACCGGCGCCAAGGTGATGGGCTTCACTCCGGAAGCGGCGCGCCTCCTCCTGCGCCACCCGTGGCCCGGCAACGTCCGCGAGCTGGCGAACGCGGTCGAGCGCGCGGCCGTCCTGGCCGACGGCGCCCGGGTCGACGCGGAGGACCTCCCCGACGAGATCGCCCGTCCCGCCCGCGGCTCGGGCGCCTCGGGCGACACGCTCGCCGACGTCGAAAGAGCGCACGTCCTCGCGATCCTCGGCGAGGAGAAGGGCCACCGCGAGAAGGCCGCGAAAAGACTCGGCATCGGCGTCGCGACGCTCTACCGCAAGCTGAAGGAGTGGGGCGAGGAGGGTCGCTGATCCGTCAGCGGCCGCCGCCGCGCCGCTCGAGCCGCACGGGGAGCGTGACGGTGAACGTCGACCCCTTCCCGGGCACGCTCTCTACCTCGAGCGAGCCGCGCAGCAGCTCGCAGTAGCCGCGGGAGATGACGAGGCCGAGGCCGGTCCCGCCGTAGACCGCCGAGGTCCCCGCGCTCGCCTGGGCGTACGGTGTGAAGACCCGCTGGAGCTGCTCGGGCGACATCCCGGCACCCGTGTCGCGCACGCGAATCGTCAGCATGTCGTCGGCGTGGGCCGCCTCGATCCGGATCGTCCCCTTCTCCGTGAATCGGGCGGCGTTGCTCAGGAGGTTCAGGAGCACCTGCCGGATCTTTCCCTCGTCGGAGAAGACGGTCCCGAGCGCATCGACCCCGTCCGACTCCAGGCGGTTGTGCCCCTTCTTCACGAGAGGCCAGGCGATCTCCGCCGCCTCGCGGACGAGGCGTGCCGCGTCGAACTGGGTCAGGTGCAGCTCGGCCTTCCCCGCCTCGATCTTCCCGAGATCGAGGGCCTCGGTGACGAGAGCGAGCTGGTGCCCGGCCGCTCGCCGGATCTTCTCCAGGTCGGCGAGGAGGTCGTCGGCGCCTCGATCCCTGAGCTCGTCCGCCAGGAGGTCCGAGTAGCCGAGGATCGCGTTCAGGGGCGTCCGGACCTCGTGTGCCATGTGTGCGAGGAAGCGGCTCTTGCTCTCCGTCGCGGACTCCGCCGCGTCGCGGGCCTCCGAGAGCTCCGCCGTCCGCAGGCGGACGAGCGCCTCCAGCTCTTCCGCCCGGCGGCGCAGCGTGGTCTCCCGTACGCGGATCGCGAGGAGGCCGAGGGCGGTGGCGAGGAGGGCCCAGAGGACGAGCGCGGCCGGCTGCCGCCACCAGCTCTGCGTCACCTCGAATCGGACGTCGACCGGTCCGCTGACGTGCGCATCGGCGTCGCGCCCCCACACGCGAAACGTGTAGTGCCCCGGCGGGAGGTTCGTGAACTCCCTTCGGTACGAAGGGACCCACTCCGACGCGACCGCCTCCCAGCCGACGAGCTGGCTCCGGTAGCGGACGAGGGACTCCCCCTGGAACGCGAGCAGGGCGAACTCGAACGCCACGTCCCGTTCCTTCGGCGACAGGCGCAGCTCGCCTGCGGCCCGCCGCGCCGAGCCGGACACCTCGACACGCTCGACGACGAGCGGGTGCGGGCCCTGCGAGCGGCCGTGAGTCCGGCCCGGATCGAGGACGGCGGCGCCCGCATTCGTGGCGACCCAGACCCGGCCGACCGAGTCGACGAGGCTCCCCTGGTTGCACGCGGCGCTCGGGAGGCCTTCGTTCGTCCCGAACGTCACGGCTTCCCAGGGAACCGCACCGCCGGCGGCCGGTGAGAGGCGCGCGACCCCGCGGTTCGTGCCGAGGTAGACGCGTCCGTCGCGTCCCGGGGCGACGAAAAAGACGTTGTCGTTCGGCAGCGCGGGGCTGGTCTCGACCGAGAGGATCGACCAGGACGCTCGCGGGTCGTCGAGCGTCCTCCACGCGACACCGCCTCGCGTGCCCACCCAGAGCTCACGCCGGCCGTTCGGCCGGTGCACTTCCGCGAGGGAGAGGATGTTGTTGTTCGGGAGCCCCGAGCCCCGGTCGTAGACCGCTACGACACGATCGCCGACGATCTGAGCGAGCCCGCCGCCCCGGGTGCCGACCCACACCGTTCGTGCGGCTTCGCCCCGGGTCGAAAGGAGGGAGAGGACGGATTCGCTCGGGAGCCCCTGGGCGACGCCGAAGGCGGTCCAGCGTCCCCTGGAGAGCCTGCCAAGGCCCGACTTCTCCGTCCCGACCCAGAGCTCCGACGGTTCCTTTCCGCCGTCGACGGCGAGGAGGACCGATGCATCTTCGGAACGGAAGGAGGGGCCGGCGTCGACGGCGCTCCAGCGCCGGCCATCGAAGCGGTGGAGCCCGGAACCGACGACGCTGGCCCAGACGGTCCGGCCTCCGCCACCTTCCCGATGGGAAGTCAGGGACCGGACCTGCGCAGCGGGGAGCCCTGCTTCGGGGCCGTGCGTCTCGACCCGCCCGTCCTCGAGGACCGCCGCGCCCGAATTCGTCCCGATCCAGATCGCCTCGCGTCCTCCGGGGCGGCTTTCCTCGAGGAAGCAGTAGACCTGGTCTCCGGGAAGGCCGGACGCGAGGTCCAGGGCCGCCCAGGGCGCTTCCTGGACCCGCAGGAGCCCGGAGACGCGCGTCCCGATCCAGAGCGTCTCGGCATCTACGCCGACGCCACCTGCGAGCGAGTAGATCTCCCTCGTCGCCGTCCCGAGGACGACGGGTTCGAACTCTGCGCCCCGGGAGCGGAAGACACCCGCGTCACGGGTGCCGGCCCAGACGACGGGCGCACCTCCGGCTCCCGGAATGGCGGCGAGGCTCGTCACGAATCGGCTCGAGAGGCCGCCCTCCGGCCCGAACCGAGTCACGCGTCCCCTCTTCAAGCGCAGCAGCCCGGAGCCGAACGTACCGGCCCAGAGAGCGCGATCCTCTCCCTCGCCCGTCTCGAGGAGAGAGTTCACGCTGACTCCCGCCAGGGACGTTCCGAGGTCGAGGCTCTTCCACCGGTCGCCGTCGCCCAGCTCGGCGACACCCCCTTCGCACGCGGCCAGGAGCCGGCGATCGCCTCCGGAGCCCTTCCCCTCGAGGAGCTGCCAGACGCGCAGGTCGGGGAGCCCATCGGCCACCGGGACGAAGCCCGCCCCCGTGAACCGGGCGACGCCCCCACCGTGAGTCGCGGCCCAGATCCCGCCGTCGGCCGTTTCGAGAAGGTGATTCACCCGGCCGGCGGGAAGGCCCTCGACCCGGTCGAAGACCGTGGTCACACCCTCCCTGAGCCGCACGAGGCCACCCTCTTCCCGCCCGAACCAGAGGCTTCCGTCGCGAGCGGGGAGAACGGCCCGGACGAAGTTCGAGACCGTCCGATCCGGCATGTCGAATCGCATCCAGTTCCGGCCGTTGAACCGGGCTGCGCCGTCCTGGGTCCCGACCCACAGGAAGCCCTCTGCGTCGAACGCGATCGCGTGGATCGTTCCCTGGGGGAGGCCGTCCCGCTCGGTGTAGGGCCTGACGGACGGACGGGCGAGCACGCGCGGATCGACGTCCGCGGACACGTGAACCGCCATACCGGCGACGATGGCGACAGCTGCCGCGACGAGGGCGCGCATCCGAAACGAGCTCACCGCGCGGAGCCGTCCGGCGGCGTGCCCGCCCTCACCTGGGCGCCGGGTCGCCGCGATGGCGCTCGGCTTCCCCGACGAAGGGGACGAAGCGGACGGGAAGGACGCTGCGCTCTCGGAACCCGTCGGGGGTCCGTTCGATGACCTTGAGCTCCTGGTAGAAGCCCCCGACCGGGATGACCATCCGACCTCCCGGCGCCAGCTGGGCCAGGAGAGGCTCAGGGACCGTCTCGGGGGCCGCGGTGACGAGGATGCCGTCGAACGGCGCCTCCTCGGGCCATCCGTAGAAACCGTCGCCCGTGCGGATCTGGACGTTCGCCGCGCCGACCGCATTCAGGCGCTCCGTCGCCTCCGCCGACAGCTCGGGCCGGATCTCGATGGAGAAGACCTTCCCGGCGAGGCGGGACAGGACGGCGGCCTGGTAGCCCGAACCCGTCCCGATCTCCAGAACCCGCTCCGTGCCGGTCAGCCTGAGCTGCTCGGTCATGAAGGCCACGACATACGGCTGGGAGATCGTCTGCCCGCTCCCGATCGGGAGCGGATGGTCGTCGTACGCCTGAGAGGCCTGGTCGGGCGGAACGAAGAGGTGACGGGGCACCTCTCGCATCACCTGGAGGACGCGCTCGTCCTTGACGCCGCGCGCCGCGATCTGACGCTCCACCATACCGGCCCTCGCACGGGCCGTAGGGTCGGGATCGTCCGCCGGGCCGGGGCAGCCGGTCCAGAGGAGCCCTCCGAGAAGTGCCACCAGAAGCACCAGCCCCTTTCTCCCGGTCCCGACGACGCGCTCAGCTGTCACCACCGGGCATTCTAGCGAGCAGCGTACCGCTGCACGTGTCTCAAAACGGGGAACCCCGCCTTTCCGCTGAATCGGCCTGCTCGTGGAGTCGGCGGCTGACCGGCATTTCGAGCTTCAGCCGCATCACGTGGGACGAGCCACGAGGACGGTCTGGTCGTCGTACTGCGCGACGCCGCGGGTGAACGACTCTACGGCCGTGAAGATCCGATCCTTCAGGACGTTCGGCGGCAACGCCCGACCCGCCTCGAGAAGGCTCGTCAGACGCTCCATCCCGAAATCCTCGTCCTTGGCGTCGGCCGCCTCGGTGATGCCGTCGGAGTAGAGGACGACCAGGTCGCCGGGTGCGAGCTCGACGCGGCTTTCGACCTGGGGCGCCGACGGGAACATCCCGATCGGTACGCCTTGGCTCGGGAGGAGCTTCACGCCCGCCTTCGAGATCCAGATTCCGGGGTTGTGCCCGGCGTTCACGTACCGGAGGCTCCGGTCCGCGGGGTCGAAGACGGCCAGGAACAGGGTGACGAACTTGCGGGTCACCGAGAAGCGGGCGAGGTGGTCGTTCATCCGGGCGACGAGCCCCGTCAGGTCCGCGGCCCCCGCTTCCATGAGGAGATGGATGCAGGCGTGGACCGTAGAGACGAGGAGCGCGGCCGGCATTCCCTTGCCCGAGACGTCGGCGACGCAGAAAGCGACGCACCCGTCGGGAAGCGGGTAGACGTCGTAGAAGTCCCCGCCGACCTGGCGGGTGGGACGGTTGCCCGCTGCGAGGAGGATCCCGTTCACGGCGGGCAGCGTCGTGGGGAGGATCGCCCGCTGGATCGAGGCGGCGATCTCGATCTCCCGCTCCATCTTCTCTTTCTCGACCGCTTCCAGGTGAAGCCGGGCATTCTCGAGCGCAATCGCCGCCTGGTTGCCGAAGAGCGAGAGGATGCGCGCGTCGGCCGGGCCGAAGTCGTCGATTCCTCCCGCACGGTTCTCCTTGTCGGCAACGACGAGGAGGCCGAGCGGACGGCCGTCCGACGAGATCGGAACGGCCAGGAGCTTCTCGGCGGGCGCGCCCGCGAGCGCCGGGGGCCTGTCCTCGCGGCGGTTGCAGATGAGGACCCGCCCTTCGGGGTCGGGAGCGGCCCCGTCGTCGACGAGAGGCGTCCCGATGCTCCGGATGAAGACCTGGGGCTCGCCGTCGGGAGCGGCCCCGGGCCTTACCACGAGGGTCCCGCTCCGCGCGTTCAGCAGCGAGACGGACTTCATCAGGATCTCGTCCGCGAGGGACTCGAGGTCGAGGGTCCCGGCGATCGACAGTCCGACGTCGTAGAGGCTCTCCAGCTCCCACACCCTGTATTTCAGCTCGAAGTCGGCCTCCCGGACTTTCTCCGACATCCTCATCCAGGCGAGGAGAGAGGCGGCGTGCGCCGCCACGGAGGCGAATCCGCGAGGATCCTCCGGAGCCCGCTCGAGCCCGACCCAGGCGAGCGTGTCGTCCCCGGCCGTCAGCGGGACGATGAGCGGTTCGGCGAGAGAGGCGGCGCCCGTTGCGTCCGCGCCGAACATTCGCGCCAGGAGGGCGTGGTCATAGCTCGCAACGTGGGCACTGCCGGCGGACAGGGCGAGCGTGAGATCTGCCAGATCACCCGGCTCCGGGACGATGCCCCGAACGGCAGGATGGCAACGGGACGCCGCATCCAGGGCGAGGCCCCTCGTCGCGCCCGCTCCTTTCAGAAGGGCGTCGAGGATCGGTGCCAGGAGCGCCGAGCCGACCGAGGCCGGCTCGATCGTCGCGAGGAGCGCGTGGGCCCCCGGGACGTCCGCGCCCACGAGGCGGCTCTACTCCGCCTCACCGCGCAGCCAGGAGAGCGCCGGCTCGGGCGTCGGAAAGATCCTCGCGTACTGCGCGAGGCCCATGATCTGGAACGTCTTCTCGATCGTCGGGGTCAGGTGGCAGAAAGCGAGCCGCCCACCCTGGTCGAGGACCTTCTCGAGGACCTCTATCAGGATCGAGATCCCGATCGAGTTGACGATCTTGGTCTTCTCGAGGTCGAGCAGGAGCCGGACCGTCCCCTCCCCGAGGAGCGCGTAGGCCTGGCGGGCAATCTCCTCCCCGCCGGTGTTGTTGATGTATCCGTCCGTCCGGAGGATTGCGACCGCCCCATCGGGCTTCTCCAGGGTCACTTTCAGCGTCTCGCTCATCGTCGCCCTTCAGCGGTACTTCCGCATCACGATCATCGTCCCGCGCTCGCCGCTCACGATCCTGACGTCGTCCATGAGGCTCCGGATGATCCGGAGACCCCACCCCCGCTTGTGGGGGGCGCGGAGCTTCTCGCCGATCTGGGGGGCCGTCACCCGCGAAGGGTCGAACCCGTGGCCGTTGTCGAGGACGTCGACCTCCAGGAACGTCCGTCCACCGTCCGCGCCGCTCTCCGAGGCGACCCGGAATTTCAGCTCCACCTTGTGATCGAGGGTCCCGCTGTGCTCGAAAGCGTTGATGCAGGCTTCGACGACGGCCATCTTCACCTCGTCGATCTTGTCCCGCCCGAGCTCCATCCACTCGCCGAGGGCCGCGACCTGGGCCGTTGCGGCGATCTCCATCTCCGGCGCGACCGGGATGGTGAGATGAATCTCTCTGGGCTCGGCCGTCGACATCGACAAGAAGCTGACTCGTCAGAGCGTCAGGAGCGCTCGGTAAAGCACGGAAACGATCGAGGGTATGTTACCCGACGCCGCGAGCGCCGCGAACGCCACGATCTCTCCGGCGAGGAGAACCAGCAGGCCGAGAGGCAGCCCCTGCTCGCCACTGGTCGCTTCCGACCACCCGGCAGCTTCCCGCGGACACCCCGCTCGCGAGACCGCCACCCGACGATCGAACCGATCCGCGCTGCGTTCCATCGACTCCTCCCGCGACGGAATGACGCAACACCCGCGCCAGATCGCACGCCAGGCCGGAACGCACACGCAAACGGTTCGCAATCAATCACTTAACCAGCCTGGTCACATCTGATCGTCGTGAGCGAACGTGTCGAAATGTCGCACAGCATTCTGCCTCGCGTGGTAGTGGACAACAAGCCTATTATGGACAGCGGGTTACACGCTCTGTGGCAAATTGGCTCGCTGTGCTAATTCGCCACGTTCTTGCGGTAGAGAGTCCGACGGTTGATCCCGAGAATCCTCGCCGCCTCGCTCTTGTTCCCATCCACCGACTCGAGGACGCGCCGAATGTGCTGGATCTCGAGCGTGGCGAGGTCGAGGGAGCCGTTCGAGCCCTCTGAATGCCGGGAGGTCCCCAGCTGCAGGTCTCCGGCTTCGATGGTGTCGCCCGGAACGAGCGCCGCGGACCCTTCGAGGAGGTTCTCCAGCTCCCGGACGTTTCCCGGGAAGGGGTAGTCGAGGAGCCGGGCGACCGCCTCGCGCGTCAGCGCCTTCGGGCGTCGTCCCTCGCGGGAAGCGATCTTCGAGAGGAAGTGTCCGATGAGGCGCGGGATGTCCTCTCGCCGGTCCCTCAGCGGCGGGAGCGGGATCTCCACGACGCGAATCCGGTAATAGAGGTCTTCGCGAAAGCGCCGCTCGCGAATCGCCTTCTCGAGGTCGATGTTCGTCGCGGCCACGACCCGGACGTCGACGGGAATCCGTCGCCTCCCGCCGATCCGCTCGAGCTCGCGCTCCTGGAGGACCCTGAGGAGCTTGGCCTGGATCGCGAGCGGAGCATCGGCAATCTCGTCGAGGAAGATCGTCCCGCCGCTCGCGAGCTCGAACTTCCCGAGGCGGGCCTCGACGCCCGTCGCAACGCCCCGTTCGATGCCGAAGAGCTCGGCCTCGAGGAGAGTCTCGGGAACGGCGGCGCAGTTCAGGGCCAGGAAGGGGGCGTCGCGACGAGGCGAGGCGGAGTGAAGGAGCCTGGCGACGAGCTCCTTGCCGGTTCCACTCTCGCCCCGAACCAGGACGCCGACCCGCGACGCGGCGGCCCTGAGGACGAGCTCCTTGACGCGCCGCATCCCCGTCGACTCCCCGACGAGCAGGTCGTCGATGCCGGAAGACCCCTTCAACGCCCTGTTCTCCTCGCGAAGGCGGTCGACGTCGGCCTCGAGCGCCCGGAGCTGGCGAAGTGCGTCGAGCGCCGGCGCCGCGAGCGCGGCGACCGACTCGAGGAATCGTCGATCCCCCTCGTCGAAGGCGGCGCCGGGGCCCCCGCGGGCCTCCCGGTCGAGCGCGACGACGACGCCGAGGACCCGGTCCCTCACGACGAGCGCTGCCCCGGCAACGGTCCCCGCCGCGGTCCCCAGGATCGTCTCGTCGGTTCGCGAGAGAGGACCGCGCGCGCGGCAGAGGTCGAGGACGAACGGGTCGGACGCCGCGGCCAGGGCACCCGGAAAGGAGGGGAAGCCGACGGTGGAGACGACGGAGGGGCTGCCGTGCTCCTCGAAGACCACTCCGAAGCCCCTCTCGGCGTCCAGCAGGGAGACGGTCCGCGCCACGATCTCGTCGACGAGCGCCTGTTCCTCCCGCAGGACGTTGAGCGCCCTGGAGACGTCGTAGAGGGTCTCGAGGCGGAGGACCTTCTTGCGGAGGTCGAACGACTCGCCGGCGTGGGCGTCCCGGACCGCCATGTCAGCGCCCGACGGACCCCTTGACGCCGCCGGCTCGACCCTCGATCCCCTCGATCCGGGCGATCACCCCGAGCGCCGGGGCGAAGCGCGGGTTTACGGCCAGGACCGGCCTCAGCTCCTCGCGGGCCTCGTCGGGACGGGCGAGCGTGACGAGAGCGTCCGCGAGACGAACCCGGAGGCGGAACGTGCTCGGGTAGTACGGGAAGTCTCCGGCGTCGCGCACCTTCTCCTCGGCCAGGAAGGCCCGAAGCGAGGCAACGGCCTCTTCGGGATTACCCCTCGCGCCGGCCAGGGCTGCCCGGGCTCCGAGAAGGCCCCTCTCCAGGCCTTCCTTCTCCTTCGCCTCGAGGTCGGCGGGAACGGCGGGCAGCAGGGCCAGCTGCTCCTCCGCTTCCGTTGCGCGACCCGCGAGCGCCAGGACGACGGCCCGAGACCGGATCACGTGGTACCGGAACAGGAAATCCTCCCTCGGCGAAAGTGCGGGTGGTGTGGCCGAAGCCTCGTCGAGCGACGCGAGCGCGTCGTCGGGACGCCCCGCGTCGAGAAGCGCCATGACCACGGCGCCGACGAACATGTGCTTGTCCTTCCACGACTCCGATATCTCCGCAGCGCGACGGAAATGGCCGGCGGCGGCCTCCGCATTTCCCCGCCCGACCTCCAGGGTCCCCAGGTGGCCGATGGCCGGGACGAAGTCCGGTCGGATCTGAAGCGCCTGCTTCAGGTGCTCTTCGGCCTCGGCGTAGCGCCCGGTGTTCGCGTAGAGCTCTCCCAGGGAGTCGTACGGATTTGCCTGGTCGGGAGCGAGGAAGCGGTACCGCTTGAAGTAGTCCTCCCCCTTCACGAAGTCGCGGCGTCCGACGTAGTGGTAACCCAGCGAGTTGTAGGCCGTGGCCTGGTTCGGGTCGAGGGAGAGGAGCCGCTCGTAGGTCGCGAGCATCTCTTCGGTCTTCCCTTCGCGCATCAGGACACCGGCCAGGCGGAAGTAGCCCTCCGGGTCGTCCGGAAAGCGGCGGACGTATTCCCGGATCAGCTCTCCGGACTTCTCGAGGTCCTTCCCGACGAGCTCCGCCTCGAAGACGGCGAGGAAGAGCTTCTCCCTCTCGTTGAGGCTCCCCGGGTTGCGCGCGGCACACTGGACGAGGGAGCGGGCTCGGTCCCGGTCCCGGCTGGCCATGTTGCCGGCGAGGCGAAGAGTCGCCATCGTGAAGTGGGGATCGAGCTCGAGCGCCTTCGCGTACGAGGCGAGGGCATCCTTGTGGTACATCCGCCGCTCGTCCTCGAGCCCCTTCCGATAGAACTCGTACGCCTCGACGGACGTCGTCGTGACGTCACGCCCGCTCCGGGCCAGGACGGCCGCCGCGGTGCCCGCACCGAGCACCACGAGGGCGACGGCAATCAGGACGGTCTTCTTCAGGCGCGGCTTCGTCACGGACTTGTGCCTTCCCGGGCCGAAGGGGCCCAGAAAACTATACGACTCCGGTCGCGGCGGGTTTCGCCCCCGTGACTCTCATGAGGACGAACGTCGCGTCGTCCGACTGCTCGGCGCCGAACGTGAACTGCCGGATGTCCTCCAGGATCTCCTCGGCCATCTCGGGCAAGGGTGCGGCGGAATGGCGCACGAGGGAGGCCTTGAGCCGCTCGTCGCCGAAGAAGGTGCTCTCGACCGACATCGCCTCGTTCAGGCCGTCGGTGTAGAAGAGGAGGAGGTCGCCCCTGCGGAGCCAGAAGGTCATCGCGTCGTAGGTCGTGTCCTTGAGCGCGCCGAGAGGCAGGCGGCTGACCGGGTGCGGGATCTCCGTCACTTCGCCTCCGCGGACGACCAGGGGCGACGGCTGCCCTCCGACGGAATAGTGGAGGGTCAGCTCGACCGGGTCGTAGAGGAAGTAGCCGAGCGAGACGAACATCCTCCGCTTGATCTCGTAGATCCGCCGGTTCGACTCGCGGAAGACCGTCGACGGCTCCGGGTTCTGCATGGCCCGGGCGTAGACGATCTCCTTGGCGGCGACCATCAGGAGCGACGCCGGGATCGACTTCCCCGAGACGTCGCCGACGACGAGCGCGACGCGGCCGTCGAACCCGCCGTCGACCGGCAGGAAGTCGTAGAAGTCGCCGCCGACGACCTTCGCGGGGATGCTGACGCCGTAGAGCTCGATTCCCGCTATCTTCGGCAGCTCGCGGGGAAAGAGGCTCATCTGGATGTCGCGGGCGATCTCGAGGTCGCGCTCGACCTCCGCCCGGCGCGTCAGCTGCTCGTGGAGCGCCGCCACCTCGAGGCCGAG
>CALBDV010000662.1 GCA_937927565.1 uncultured Holophagales bacterium | reverse complement strand
AACGAGCCGCGCGGCATCTCGAGCTTCGTGATGTCGTAGTAGGTCCCGTAGGAGCCGTAGACCTTCAGCAGCTGCTTGCCCGTGACGTCCCAGGAGAAGCCGAGGCGCGGGGCGAGCTTGTCCTCGAAGTCGAACTCGATGGCGTTCTCGGGAAGCGTCGGGTCGACCCGCGCGCCGTAGTTCGGGATCCGCTCCTGCTCGGTGCGGACGCCGATGTTCAGCGTCAGGTTCGGGTGGACGTTCCAGGTGTCCTGAAGGAAGAGGCCGACGTTCGACGCCTCGGCCGCTCCCTCGGTCCGGAAGCGGCGGACGCCGACGGAGCCGTAGGTGCCCTTGCCACTGATGCCAAAGCGGTCCGGAAGTCCCCAGCGGACCTCGAAGTAGTTGCCGTTCTCGCCGAGATCGACCGAGTTCTCGATCTTCTCGTACTGGACGCCCGCCTTGAAGGAGTGCGACCCGAGGGCCGTCACGAAATAGTTCGCGTCGATGCCGGCCGACGTCCTCTTCCAGTTGTCCTCGTTTGCGTTCTGGAACGAGTCATTCGGGACGTTTGAGAAGCCCGTAGCGCGATAGCGCGGATCCGTCTTAGGGAGGCCATCCGGGTTCTCGGGCGTCGTGCCGATGACGCCGTTCCGGAAGAAGATCCGGTTCTGGGCGTCGACCCCTGTGATCTGCGTGTCGGTCTCGTACATGCCGACGCGGCCGCTCACGTAGAAGTTGCTGCTCGGAACGTAGTCAGCGTAGGCCGAGTAGCTCGACGTCGGGAGTTTCGTGTCGACGTCGAGGTCGGCTTCGTCCGGAGTCGAGCCGTCGAGGGCCGGGAGACTCCCTTCCGTCTTGGAGGGGGTGATGTTCGCCGAGAGCTTGAAGACGAGCTTGGACCCGATATTCCCCTTGATGTTGCCGGCGAAGAAGTGGTCGGTGATGTCCTGCTTCGCCGCCGACGTCTTCTCGTACGGCGTCCGCTCGATGGAGCGGAGCGTCGGGCTGTAGCCGAGGTAGAACCAGAGCGAGTCCTTGATGACCGGGCCGCCGAGGGCGAAGCCCGGCTCGAAGCGGGACTCGTCGTCCTTGTCGAACGTCCGGTAGAAGCCCGTCCACGACTCGTACGCGATGGGGCGCCGGTCGCCGTTCAGCGAGGAGCTCGTGAAGTAGCCACCGAGCCAGCCGTGGAACTCGTTCGTGCCGCTCTTCGTGATGGCGTTGATGACGCCGCCGAGGGAGCCGCCGAACTCGGCCGAGTAGCCGGCCGACTTGACCTGGATCTCCTCGACGAAGTCGGTGATGAAGCCCTGGCCGGAGAGGCCGTCGTTCGGGCGGGTCGTGTCGATCCCGTCGATGACGAAGCGGTTCTCCGAGCCGGAGGCGCCGTCGATCGAGATGCCGCCCGCGAACGCCTCGTTGGAGGCGCCGGGGGCCTGCGCGACGACCGAGGTGAAGTCGCGCCCTTTCGGGAGGAGCGCGATCTGCTCGGAGGCCATCGACGCCGAGGTGGAGTTCTCGCCCACCGCGATCTGGACCCGCTCGCCGGTGACGACGACCGTCTCCATGACCGAGCTGATCTTGAGCGTGACGTTCAGGATCGCGCGGTCACCGAGGGCCACCGGGACACGCGACGCCTCGTAGGTCTGGAAGCCCTGCAGGCGGGCCGTGACCGTGTAGACGCCGGGGAGCACGCGGGGGAAGCGGTAGTCGCCCCGCGCGTCGGTGACGGAGACGAGGGTCCCGCTGGGCCCCTTGATCTCGACCGACACGCCGGGGAGCGCCTCGCCCCCGTCGGCCGTGATGCGGCCGGTGAGGACGCCCGTCTGCTCCTGGGCGTTCGCCGGGACGGCGAGCACCGCCACCATCAGCAAGACGAAAACCAGCCCGAGTCTCTTCATCGTTCCTTCCCTCCTTCGAAAATGGCTCCTGAAGGGAGCCGTAAGTGGAATGGACCTGCCGGGCCCGCTCTCAGGCCCGGCCTTCATCGCGTGATCGAGCGCACAGGAGCGACGGCCGCCTGGAGCGGTGCTCCTCGTCTGGTACCCGGACCTCACCCCCCCACATACGGACCGCCTTTCACGAGCCGAGAGTGGATCGGCGCCCCGGACCTTCGGTGCCCCCGTCGGGAACCGATCTCAGATTGGAATTCGATCAGCGGGATGCTAGCACGCCGGCCGTCAAGGGCACCGGACCGATGCGGGGGCTGCC
>CALBDV010000661.1 GCA_937927565.1 uncultured Holophagales bacterium | reverse complement strand
CTCGGCATCGCGATGTGCGTCGCGCTGATGGTCAAGCTCCCGGCCCTGACGTGGGAGCGGTTCGTCATCTGGCTCGTCGTGGGGCTCGGGATCTACTTCCTCTACGGGAAGCGGAAGAGCCGGCTCGCGAGGGCCTGAGGCACGAACGCGGGGGACGCCAGGCGGCCCCCGCGTTCGGGACGGTACGGGTGAGGGCCTACTTCGTTGCCGGGGCTGCGAGCTTCGCAGGGACGACGGCGGGGAGCTTCGCCAGGACGCCCTTCCTCGGGTTGCCGCTACGGAGGAGCTTCTCCTGCGTCATCTCGCCCGGCGGGACGAGGACGTCGACGAGGGCCGGCGGGGCCGGGTCGTCCTCGTCGGCGCCTCCGAAGGCGTTCTCGGTTCGACCGGGAGCCGTCCGCATGATGAAGAGCGGCTCCATCGGCGCGTCCTTCTTCAGGCCCGCGAGCTTGACCAGGTCGTAGCGCCCCGTCACCGCGGCGCCGGAGGTGGCGACGACGTAGCCCCAGTCCGCCTTCGCGGGGCCGCCGAGGAACGTGTTCGGGACGAAGAAGCGGACGAGGCGGCCCCGGATCTCCACGAGCGTCGGGAAGAAGACCGACTCGGCCACCTGCTTCCCGACCTCCTCCTTGATCTCCTTCTTCTGCTCCGCCGTCAGAAGCCCGGTTTCGGTCTGCGTCTCCTTCGCCTCGTTCCGCTCCGCTTCGGCGTAGATGCGCCTCAGGAGGGTCCCGGCCTGCTCCGGAAGAGGCGTCAGGCAGACGGCCTTTTCCCACCCGCTGGCAGGATCGACCTCGGCGTTGCGGCCCGGGAGCATCCGCGTGTTGCCGGAGCCGGGCTTGCCGTCCGTGTCGATGTAGATGTCGACGTTGAAGGTGTAGAAGCCGAGCTTCGCGACGTCGGTCAGCATCGTGCCGCCGTCGTCGATGGGGCGCCGCTCGGTCTTCTGCGGGGCGCGGGCGAACGTCACCTCGAAGTAGGTCCCGTCGGGCGTGTTCCGGGCCGAGAAGGTGAGGATGTCGAGGTGCCCGGGGATGAGGTCGTTCTGCGACCGCACCGGATAGCGAAGGTCCCCGGCTCCGTGGTCGTCCTTCTCGGGGTCCGAGAGGACGAACAGCTTCTCCTCGGCGGAGAACGCAGGGGCGGTGGCCGAGAGGAGGGCGACGAGCGCGGCGCCCGGGAGGAGGGCCCGACCGCGGCGGAACGGGGAGAGTGTCGTCATGCGGAGATCTTGCCGCAGATGGCCCCGGGGAGAAAAAGAAAAAGGGCCCGGCGGCAGTCGCCGCCGGGCCCGTCGTGAGTCCCTTCAGGGACGGTGAGCTAGAAGAGGATCTTGATGTAGGCCTTCAGGCGCTGCTGGTCGAAGTCCCTCTTCTCGAGCGTGTTCCAGCCGCCGTAGCGGTTGAAGAAGCCGAGGGAGTTGAGCGGGACGTGGACGTTGTTGGCCGTGTCCTGGTTCGCCCTGGTGGGCACGTAGCCGTCGCCGAAGTCCGGTTCGAAGGTGCCGAAGTTGTACTCGTAGACGAGGCCGCACTCGGAGAGGCCGCCGAGCGTGTAGCGGAACTTGGCGATGAGCTGGTTCTTCTGGTGCTTGCCCGAGGCCATCTCCATGAGGTTGTAGGCCTGGAACGCGGTGTTGCCGTCCTGCAGGTCGGCGTTGTAGTAGTTGTACTCGAGCGAGCCGTAGAGGTCGCGCGTCCACTGGTAGCCGGCGCCCAGCTGCATCATGAAGTAGCTGAGGTCACGGTCGTCGTCGGAGAGGTCGTTGAACGGCTTCCACTGGTAGCCCTGCTGGCCGTTCGCACCGGTGATGACGCCGGGGTTGTTGAAGTAGTCGCCCGTCGAATTGCCGGTGGAGTAGAAGTTCTTCTCGCCCTTGCAGCCGAGCGTCCCGGAGGTCGCGCAGTCTCCGGCCTTGTACGGAAGGTACTTGGCGTCGTTCATGCGCTTGTCGGTCTCGCTGATGAACTTCAGCTTGCCGAACACGTCGATCCCCTTGCCGGCCTCGATGACGTACTTGCCCTTGACGAGCCCGATGTGGGTCGTCTTGTCCTGGAACGGGGCGTAGGCCGAACGGTAGCTCCCCATGCCGACCGACGTGTCCGCTGCCGGGAAGTCCGTGCTCGTGATCGACCTGCTCGGGTCGCCCCACGCCTGCCAGTTCGTGTCGTAGGTGATGTAGGAGTACTCGGCCGCGAGGTCGAGCGCCCCCTTCTGGAAGGTCGGGGTGATCGTGAGGCCTTCCCAGCCGATCGCCGTCTCGGCCATCGGCTCGTCGAAGTCGGTGAACTCGTTGTCCACGCTGATCGTGGCGACCTGCTGGGCGTTCTTCTGCCAGCCGCCGTACCCGATGGCGGACGCGTTGCCTCCCCAGATCCCGTAGCGGGCGTTGGAGGGGCCGGGGAAGGCCCAGGTGGCGTCATGACCCTCGGTGAGGAGGACGTCCGACTCGCGCCGGGCCGCCATGATCGAGGCGTACTCGGCTCCGATGTGGAAGGCCTCGACGTTGACCCCGAAGCCCGAGCCGCCGATGTCGCTGAAATCGAGGTTGAGCTTCCCGGTCCAGTCGTCGTGCTTGCCCGCGGGAAGCGTCGAGTAGCCGTTCATCCCGTAGGAGTGCGATGCGGGCGCCAGGTCGTTCGCCGACTCGTACGTCGAGTAGTAGAAAGCGGCCTTGGCGTCGACGGTGGCCGACGGGTGGACTCCGACCTTGCCGCCGATGACGGTGTTGCGGAAGCGCATCCGGGTGTCCAGCCCGTTGTCCCAGTTGATGTCGGTCTGGTCGATCTCGATGTCGTTCACCCACTGGATCAGGCCGCCGACGTCCCAGAGCGAGCCGCTGGAGTACTTGAACTGGCCCACGTAGGCCCCGTCCGCCGCATGGTAGTTGCCCGTCGTCCAGTTCGGGCCCTGCGCCAGGCGATAGAGAGAGATCCGAGCCGCGTCCCAGGTGAGCGACTTGCCGATCGCGGACCCCTGGAAGAGGAGCCCCTGGACGTTGTCGCGGTCGATGTACCGGATCCGGCCGACGACGAACGGGTCGAACATCCCCCAGTCGCTCGAGCCGATCGTGGCGGAGTCCAGCCACGAGTAGCCCGGGGTCAGGGTGACGGTCACGCCGCGCAGCTTGACGTACTGGTTCGAGCGCGCGTCGAACTCGCCGCAGTTGCCGGCGACGCAGGGGACGGTGGGGGGATTGTTACCGCCCCAGCCGCCGCCGTTCGTCCAGAAGTTCTGGCTGAACCGGCTGTGGAGACGGGCCTTCACCTCGACGGCCTTCGAGACCTTCGCGTTGAGGAGCAGCTCGATCTCGGTCCCCTGCCCGTTGTTGCCGTATCCCTCTCCGGGGATGGTCGTGAAGTTGTACATGGAGCCCTGGTCCCGCTGGTTGCCCCAGAGCCACTTCGTATAGGTGGTCCCGCCGAGGGTGAAGGTGGGGCCCTGCTGCGCCAGGGCCGTGCCGGAGGTGGCGACGGCGACGAGGAGCAGCGCAAGTACGATCGTTCGAGTTGAACGCATTCTTCTTTCCTCCCTTATCTGAATGAGATGGGTCGTACCGGGTCTACTTGCGGAGCATCGTCAGGGTCGCCATCGTCTTCGACGTCCCGTCCGCGTTGCACTCGTAGGCGAGCATCTTCTTCTGGTCCTCGATCTCGCTCTTGTCGCCGGTCCCCTTGCCGGCGAGGACGTCGACGGCGTGCGGGTCGCAGTCGCCGTCGTTGCCGCCGCCGAAGCGGTGCTGCCCCTCGAACTCGTTCACCTTGCGGGTGAGGAGGTCGGCCTTGTCGGGGAAGCCCTCGTTCGACTGCATGACGACCTGGTAGCCCCACTTCGCCGGGTCACCCGCGCCGAGGTCCTTCAGGTCGACGGAGCCGCTGATCGTCCGGCCCATCCCCTTCGTCCGGACCGGGACGACGACGGCGGCCTTGGCCCAGCCGGCCTTCCTCTCGACCTCGCTCGCCACGCGGTTCTGCGGCTGCGGCGAGAGGATGACGCACTTGTCCCACGCGTCGGCCGGGGCGAAGGCGACGTTCAGGCCGGGGAGGCTCTTCGTGAAGCCGCTCCCTTCCTTGTTGTCGGTGTCGATGAAGATGAAGACCATCTGGGTCGCGAAGCCGCCGCCCATGCCCCACGGGTCCTCGAGCTTGGTGCCGATCGAGACGGAGAAGTCGGCCTTGTCGCCGGAGACCTTCATCTTGAACTCGGTCAGGTCGAACGAGCCGGCCGTGTAGACCTTGTCGGTCGGGTAGACGTAG
>CALBDV010000660.1 GCA_937927565.1 uncultured Holophagales bacterium | reverse complement strand
CCCCCCTCGTCTCACTTGACACGATCGGGCCTTCTCATGGAAGTCCGCTGCATGCTGGGTTAGGTTCCGCGGCGAGGTGTTGGCCGTCGTTGTCTGAAGCGCCCCGCGGCCGCTGTGCCGTACGGTCTCCGGAGCCTTTTGGCGTGAGCAGGGACCGAACGCGCGAACGCGACGCCGAGGTGGCTCCCCTCTTCAGGATCTTTCGCGAACGCCGAGGCACTGGGAACGCCGCGATGCACAGCCTGGCATAAACAGCTGCACGTCCCCTGGATGCCGAAGCGCGCGGAATGCCTGCGGGACAACGCCCGCCGTTGATGGCCGCAGTAGAAACCCGTGAGAATGCAGGTAGTGCCGCCCTGGCGATGGACCTCGCTCGGTGCCCCTCGGCTGTGTCGGTCAAGAGCCAGAAGCGTTCGAGCGCCACAAAGTGCGCGAGCCGACGGCACCCGTACTGGCGCACGGAAAGCCCTGGCGCCCGACAGACGTATCCGCCCGGATGCGACCGGACGGCACCGAGGCGGGCGGCACGGCCACTCCCGGCTTTCGTGTTCTGCCCCACCCTCGGGTTTGGCGCTACAGCACGGATCGGATGCGTCAAGTGGTTCTTGCTCTCCCCGCGGGATTCAGACGAACAGAGGATGCCGGAGTGGCGAGAACCTAACCGCGGGCATCAGCGGCGAGCGTAGCGAGTCCGCTGCATGCCGGGTTAGGCACCGCCCCGCCTTTGCTGAAGCTTGAGCCGGGCGAGAAGGCCTTCCGCGCTCTCGGTCGGCTCGTTTGGCCCCCTTACCACGCGGAATGGGCTCTTCCCCGTAAGCGTGGCCAGTCGTGTGAGTGCACGCCGCGATCTCTGGCCGAAGTCAGCGAAGCGGCCCGGCGCCGCAAGGAACTGGTCGTTTGAGGTGAGGACGAGACCATCGCGAAGGAATACGAACGTCTCGTACCCGGCTCCTCGTCCGTCCGCCTTTCGCTTTTCAACCAAGATGAGGTCGGTAACGTCCGATAGTGGGTATCGGGCGCGTTGGAAGACTGACGAGGCCGACCACGTGTCGACGCCCTTCTCATCGATGGCGGTGTAGAGATTGAGCACGCCGAGCGTCGGAACGACGAAGACGAGAGGAATGAACACCCATCCGGAGAACAGCCGCGCCGACGTCGCGTGTTGGACCGCGTAGAGCGCAGCGAAGTGCTCGTGTAGCTCGCGATCCGTTCGGTCAAGCCGATGAAGGAAGACCCGCATCTGGATGATGACGGCGATCCCCATTCCCGCGAGCATGTGGGGAATCGGCATGAGTTCAAGGCCGGGCGTGAGAAGGACGCCGGCACCCGTGTACCAGGACAGAAGATGGCGGGCGAGATAGTGTGCCGGCCAGGGGAACAGGAGTAGTCCAGCTACCGATGCGGCGGAACAGGAGGCCTCGAAGGCGTCCTCGGCTTTCCGATAGCGTGCGAGGAGGGCCTTCGAGAAGCGCTGCTGAACCGTCGCCAGGCGTCGTCTCTGGCGTCGCAGGGAGGCGTCCTTGTAGATCGTAGAAAGGACGCTCCCAAGGACGGCGAAGAGGAACAGTAGGCTGATCTCTATCATTGCTGTTAGCGGCGCCTAACCGGGGCATCAGCGGCGAGCGTAGCGAGTCCGCTGCATGCCGGGTTAGCCTGCGGGGGCGATGGAGTGCGGGAGGGAATACTCGACGAGGAACCAAGGCTGCCAGAGCGCCGGTTCTGCGCCGACGCTCTCCTGACCACAGTAGTCGGCCACCCGCCGGGCGTCGTCAAGGCTGCCGATGAGTCCGTTGGTGTTGGGCCGAATCGAGAGTACCTGTGACACGTCTCGCTCAAGGCCGTTGCAGAGCCATGAGTGAAACATGCCGTACTCGAACCCGAGGATCTCCCAGCCGATGCCGACACCGCCCGGCTCGAGCGGCTGGCCCGCCTTAGCGCAGGCGAGGAAGCCGGTTGCGCCCTCTCCCGTGCCGGGTTCCGCCGCCTTCAGGAAGGCGAGGAGGAGGTCTTGAGGCAAGGCAAGGCCGAACAATCTGACGGTGGGCACTGACGAAAGGAACGACCGATGGAACTGACGTGCAGCGGCGAGAGTGTAGAAGACGTATGGCCAGCCCCAATCGTGCCCGAACGACTCAGTAGCCGAAGCCATCACGGGAGGAAGCGTCTCGGACGAGAGGCCGAACGCGATGGCCGTCCTTAGCCGTGCCTCGTCGCTTGAATGGACCCACGTCAGCGTCCAGGTAGCTGGGACGAATGACGCGAGACACTCAGAGGCTGAGATGAGGCGCTCCGGCAGAAGGTCGGCCGAGCTCTGATCCGGGCGGACGAAGTCACGGGTAAGGAAGTAGCCGGCGGACCGGTGGGCGTCATACGGCTGTGTCATGGCACAAGTGTGAGTATCGCTGGCTAACGTCTGGCATCAGCGGCGAGCGTAGCGAGATGGAATGAGAAGGCCGGTCTC
>CALBDV010000659.1 GCA_937927565.1 uncultured Holophagales bacterium | reverse complement strand
CCTCCCAGCGTCCGGTCAGGGCTGGGCTCTTCACCGACTCCGGAACGAGGGCGATGAGGCGAATCCCCTTCTCGGTCGCCGAGAAGGCCTTCCCGGTCCGCTCCGCGTAGCCGCGCGTCAGGAGCGTCTCGAGGATCTCCGCCCGCGTGGCGGGCGTCCCGAGGCCGTTCTCCTTCATCGCGTCGGCGAGCTCTTTCTCGTCGAGCGTCTTCCCGGCGGTCTCCATCGCGGTGAGGAGCGTCGCGTCGGTGAAGCGCTTCGGCGGGCGCGTCTTCCGCTCCACGCTCGCCACGTCGACCACCTTCTCCCGCTGGCCTCGGGCGAGGCCCGGCGGCAGCTCGGCCTCCTCGCCGTCGTCGTCCTTCTTTCGCGACGCCGGCTCGGGTTCCACCGCCTTCCACCCCGCCTCCACGACCATCGTCCCGCTCGAACGGAAGCGGTCGACGATGCGGCCCGGCGCTCCTGGCACGCCCCCGACGGCCGTGACGACCGTCGTCGTCGCCGCGACGTGCTCCCCGTGCCACGCCGCGAGGAGCCTCCTCACCACCAGGTCGTAGAGCGCCTGCTCCTCCCGGTCGAGGTCCCGCGGAGCCGTGGGCGTCGGGACGATGGCATGGTGGTCGCTCACCTTCGCATCGTCCACGTATCGCGCGCCGAGCGGCGTCTCGCCGGTCCCTTTCGCGAAGAGCGTTCCCCAGGCCGGCGCGAGGGCGTGAATCACCCGCGGCAGCGTCGCCGCCACGTCGCGCGAGAGGTGACGGCTGTCGGTTCGCGGGTAGGTGATCGCCTTCTTCTCCTCGTAGAGCCGCTGCGCCACCTCGAGCGTCTTCTTCGCGCTCCATCCGAGGAGCCGGTTCGCGTGCCGCTGCAGCTCCGTGAGATCGAAGAGGAGCGGCGGCGGAACGCGCCGCGTCTTCGATTCGACCGACTCGATCGCCGCCGGGCCCGCCTTCACCCGCGCGACGATCGCCGCCGCCGCCGTCCCGTCCTTCGGAAGGCGCTTGCCGCCGTCCTCCTTCGTCGCCGCGTCGAACCAGGTTCCCCGGTACCGCCCCGTCTCCCCTTCGAACGTCGCGCGGATCTCGAGGTACTCCTCGGGAACGAACGCGCGGATCGCCAGCTCCCGTTCGACGAGCATCGCGAGGGTCGGCGTCTGGACGCGCCCCACCGAGAGCTTCTCGTCGGTGGCGAGCGTGAACGCGCGGGAGAAGTTCATCCCGACGAGCCAGTCGGCCCGGCTCCGGCCGCGCGCCGCGTCGGCGAGCCGGTCGTATTCCTTCGCCGGCTTCAGGCGCGAGAGCCCGTCGCGGATCGCCTCAGGCGTCAGGGACGAGATCCAGAGCCTCTTCACCGGTTTCGTGCAGCCGGCGGCCTCGTAGAGCTGCCGGAAGATCAGCTCCCCTTCGCGCCCCGCGTCCGTCGCGCAGACCACCTCCGTCACCCGCGGGTCGGCGAGCACCTTCCGCACCGCCTCGAACTGCTCCTTCACCCGTTCCTGGACGACGAGGGGCCACGCCTCCGGCAGGATCGGCAACCGATCGCGCCGCCAGCTCTGCCACTCGGCGCGCATCTGCCCCGGCTCGGCCAGCGCGACGAGGTGCCCGATCGCCCACGTCACGACGTGGCCCGGCCCCTCGAGAAATCCCGCTCCCCTCTTCGTCGCCCCGAGCACCGCCGCGATGTCCCGCGCGACGCTCGGCTTCTCGGCGACGACGGCAACGAAGGCAGGATCGCGCATGGACGCCGGAGTATGGGCCAGCCGGCGGCGGACGAGCTGCGGGAGGCGCCGCGGCCAGGCCGCCCCGCCCCGGACGATCACCGACCTCACGCCCCGGGTTTCGTGCCAGGCGTGCAAACGTGTATTGTCTAAAACAATACACGTTTGCACGCCTGGCACCGCAGCTCGGGCACCGCGGTTCGCACGTGGTGCGGGCACCGCCGCGGGGCGGGGGGACTACCCTTCCTTCACGTTCGGTAGGTGCGTCATCGCCTCTTCCACGGCGTGGTCGGGATAGTCGAAATCCTCCAGGAGGCCGTGGTGGTAGCTCTGGTAGGCGGTCATGTCGAAGTGGCCGTGGCCGGAGAGGTTGAAGGCGATGACCTTCTTCTCGCCCGTCTCCCTGCACTTCAGCGCCTCGTCGATCGCCGCGCGGATGGCGTGCGCCGACTCCGGCGCAGGGATGATCCCCTCGGCCCGCGAGAACTGCACCGCCGCCTCGAACGTCTCGAGCTGACGCGCCGTGCGCGCCTCGATGTGCCCGCTCGCCACGAGGGCGCTCACCGTGGGCGCCATCCCGTGGTAGCGCAGCCCGCCCGCGTGAATGCCGGGCGGCATGAACGTGTGGCCCAGTGTGTACATCTTGACGATGGGCGCCATCGCCGCCGCGTCGCCGTAGTCGAACGTGTAGCGCCCCTTCGTCAGGGTGGGGCACGAGGCGGGCTCGACCGCGAGAATCCGCGTCTTCTTCCCCTCGGTCAGGTTGCGGTGGACGAACGGGAACGTGAAGCCGGCGAAGTTCGAGCCTCCCCCCGCGCAGCCGATGACGACGTCGGGATACTCGCCCGCCATCTCCATCTGCTCGAGCGCCTCGAGGCCGATGACCGTCTGGTGCATCATCACGTGCCCCAGCACCGATCCCAGGCTGTACTTCTTCTTCCCTCCGCTCGTCGCAGCCGTCTCCACCGCCTCGGAGATGGCGATGCCGAGCGAGCCGGGAGAGTCCTCGTCTTCCTCGAGCATCTTCCTGCCGAAATGCGTGTGCTCGGACGGGCTCGCGAAGACGTGGGCCCCGTAGTTCTCCATGATGATCCGGCGGTACGGCTTCTGGTGGTACGAGACCCGCACCATGAAGACCTCGAGGTCGAGGTCGAAGAAGTTGCACGC
>CALBDV010000658.1 GCA_937927565.1 uncultured Holophagales bacterium | reverse complement strand
AAGCCCGCTGCGTCTGGCGAATGGAGTGGTAACCTTGGTTGCTCAGGACGAAGAGCGTGACGGGGAGCCGGTGGTGCGCGACGGTCGCGAGCTCCTGGACGTTCATCTGCAGGCTCCCGTCGCCGGCGAGCGCGACGACGCGCCGCCTCCCCGAGGCGATGCAGGCGCCGATCGCCGCTGGGAGGTCCCAGCCCATGGAGGCGGAGCCGGAGTTGGAGAAGAGCCGCTGGCCACGCTTCAGCCGGGCCGCCTGGAACGTCGCGACGCAGGCCGTGCCGTCACCGGTGACGACGATCTCGCCCTCTCCGAGGCGCGCGAAGAGCTCGTCGACGAAGACGTAGGGGTTGATCGGAGCGGCCTTTGCCCGGTACTCCGGCAGGACGACCGGATAGCGTGCTACGCGCCTCCGGCACCACGAGAGCCACCGCCGATGCTCTTCCGTCGGCCCGGAAGGCCCTTCGGCGAGCAGGGCGTCGAGGAACTCACGCACGTCGGCGTGGACGGCGAGGTCGGGTGTTACCGTCGGCTTGGCGAGCTCGGCTGGGTCGACGTCGACCATCACCTTGAATGCGGCCCTCGCAAACGAGGCCCAGTTGTACCCAACCTGTCGGACGTTCATCCGGCACCCGAGGACGAGGAGGAGGTCGGCGTTCTGGACGGCGAAGTTGCCCGGGCGGTCGCCGACCGTCCCCGGGCGCCCCGCGAGCAGCGGGTGGTCCGACTCGAGAAGGTCGTGGGCGTTGAAGGCCGTGGTGACGGGGATCCCGAGTCGTTCGACGACGACCCGGAACGTCTCCGCGGCACCTGCGATCCGGATGCCTCCACCCGGGAGGAGGACGGGGCGTCTCGCTGCAGCGATTCGCGAGAGAACCTGCCGCGCGGCTTCGGTTACGTCCGATGGGCCGGACACGGTCGTCGCGGACGCCGGGTCGAAGCCGCGAAGCCTCTCCGGCTCGACCGGGGCCGCCTGGACGTCGATCGGCACGTCGATCCAGACCGGGCCTGGGCGGCCGTCGAGAGCGAGGAAGAGCGCCTTCTCCAGGTGGTAGCGGATCGTCGACGGGTCCGTCACCGTGACGGCGTACTTCGTCAGCGGTGTCGCTACCTTCACGATGTCGACTTCCTGGTCTCCGAGCTGGCGGAGGGGGAGGCCCGTCGAGGCGACCATCGTCTCCCGCTTGACCTGGCCGGAGACTACGATCATGCCGAGCGAGTCGGTGTACGCGCCGAAGACCCCGTTGAGCGCGTTCAGGCCGCCCGGACCCGTCGTCACGTTCACGGCGGCGAGTCTTCCCGTGAGGCGGAAATAGGCATCGGCCGCCATGGCGCAGGCCTGCTCGTGGTGAAAGGCGATCCACTCGAGGCCCTTTTCCCGCCCGAAGGCGTCATTGAGGTGCATGGCGCCCCCGCCGGTGACGAGGAAGACGTGCCGGACGCCCTCGGCGGCAAGAGTCTGTGCGATGTAGTCGGCGACCCGGATCGGCATCGGCGGAGCCTCCCTACTTGTCGATCATCAGCCGTTCGCGCGGAATCTCGCCCAGCCGCGCGCGGTAGAAGGAGCAGAGCCGCTCCATGGCTTCGCGGAACGGAGTGAACGTGAGGTCCGGGAACTCGCCGCGGAGCCGGCGGTTGTCGCCGGTGTACTCGAAGCCGATTCCGTCACGGGCGACGATGATCGGCACGTCGGAGCCGGCGACGTCGCGCGCCAGGCGGGCGAGCGAGAGGAGGTCTGGCGTCTCGTCCGGGGTGACATTGAAGACGGCGTGCCCGTCGGATTCGCGCAGGAGGAACCGTGCGACCACGCCGCAGAGGTCGTCCACCCAGACGTAGTCGAGTCGGCGGTTCTGCCGGAGAGTGATCGGGAGGCCGTGAAGCGCCTTGCAGAGTGCGTTCGAGACGAAGCGGATTTCCCAGTCTTCATGGGGGCCGTAGACGCCGAATGGCCGGAGGTGGACGAACCCTGCGTGTCCATCGGCGACGGTCGACTGGACGAGCTTGGAAAAGCCGGTTTCGTCGGTCGGGACCGGGTGCGACGGGTCGTCCTCGCGCGCCTTGACGATGTTGCGCGACACGTCGTACTCGGCGCCCGAGCCGAGGACGACGAAGCGCGTCGACGCCGCGGCCGCCCGGAAGAGGTTCAGGAACATCCTGATGTTCCTGAGGCCGAGGTCCTGGACGAGCGGCGCGTTCCGGTGGCCCGGAGTCGTCGCGGCGTGCACGACTGCGTCGACGGCGTTCCTTGCGAGGTAGCTCCGGACTGCCGTGGCGTCGAGGAGGTCGAGCTCGGGCCTGCGCGGCGCCAGAACCTCGAAGCGCCTCCCTAGCCGCTCGCGGAGGTTCCGACCGACGAAACCCGTCCCTCCCGTCAGGAGGACCCTCATCCTGTCAGATACCCCACTGCTCGATCTGGGCCTTCAGAGCTGAGTTCCGCGAGCAGGGCGAGTCGAGCATCTCGATCCGGATGGAGCGTCCTTCGGGCAGTGCGCAAGGAGGACCTCCCCGGCGACGAGCTCCCGACAGGAGATCTGCCCCTTCTGGAGCGGGATTGCGAGGTAGTAGTCCCCCTCAGCGAGAGCGTGGCCCGCGGGAAGGTCGCGCCGCGAGTAGACCCCTCGTACGAGGGCGTCGAGGTAGGAAATCTCCTTCTGCGGCGGGACGCGCTTCTCGGTGCCGGGTCCGCCGCACATCTCCTTCGCCCGGCGGAAGGCCCGAAACCACTCGTCGGCCTGGTCGGGTCGCGTACAGTAGGGCGACACGGAAACGCCGTCCTCGTCGATATCGATATGCCGTTCGAATGTCCTCGCCCCCTTGGCGTAGGCGATGGCGATGGACAGCGTCCAGTCCCGGTGCTCGTGCGTGGAGAGGCCGATGACGTTCTCCGGGT
>CALBDV010000657.1 GCA_937927565.1 uncultured Holophagales bacterium | reverse complement strand
CTCGACCCGCCGTAGACGAGGCCGAGGCCGCGCGAGACGAGCTCCTCGCCGAGCCGCCGGGCGGCGGCGGCGTACTCCGGCCGGCGCCCCGCGCTCGACCCGCAGTAGACGCAGACGGCCCTCACGCCGCCGCGCCGCCCCCACGGCTCACTTCTTCTCCCTCGACTCCTCGAGCTTCCACCCGCTGCGGATCGTCGTCGCGTTGCAGTACGTCTTCGAGCAGCGCGGGTCGTTGAGGCAGGAGAGGACCGTCTCGCAGGCCCGCTTCGGCGACGCCGCCTTCGGCGCCTCCTCCGAGACCGTGCAGCGCCCCGAGTACGCCGGGTTCGAGAGGACGCACTCGACGGTGTAAGTCTCCCCCGGCGCCTGCGCGGCGCCGCCGAGGGAGGCGGAGAGAACGAGGAGAAGGGCGAGGGAGAGGCTTCGCATCAGGGCCTCCTTCCGGTCCGTGCAGGGCCGGGTCCGGGCTCGAGTCTAGCGAAGCTCCGCCCTCGTCAGCGTCCGCGGCTTTAGACCTCGGACCCGCCGCCGCGGAGGAGGATCTCCTCGGCGAGGAGCGTCGTGCCGACGACGAACCCTCGGCACTCCACCTCGTGTCCGACGAACCGCTCGAGCTCCGGGTCCCCCATCACGGGGCCGGTCTTCCGTCGGAGGAGGAAGCGCCCCTTCGGCGTCTCGACGAAGATCGCCTCGCGCTCGCTCTTGCTCCCCGCCGCGTACGGCCCTCGAAAGACCTTCCCCCGGAGGGCCGCGACGCGGACGGGCGCGGACGGGCTCTTCACGGCCCGATTATCGCCGGTGGTAGATCCGGTAGCCGACGATCCTCCCGTCGAGCTCCTTGGCGACGACCGCGACGAGGAGCATGCGCGAGTCCTGCGCCGCTCCCGCGGGGAGCCCCACGGCGACGTGATACCGCGTCGGGGTCGCCGACGCCTTCCCCGCGAGGGCGCCCGCCCCCGCCGGCCTCTTCACGCCGAAGGCCCCGAACGGCTGCGCCCTTCGGAGCCCGGCCTGCGCGGCGATGTTCGAGAGGGCCGTCCTCACCTTCGGCGCGATCGCCGCCTTCTCCTCGCGCTTCGCGGCCGTCGGCTTCGTCTTCCGAAGGTATGCGCCGGCCTGCCTCAGCTTGGCGCGGCGTTCGGCCCGGAAGAAGCGCTCCACCTCGCCCCCCGCCAGCCCCTTCGGCACTCCCGCGGCAGCGGCGGAACGCACCGGGTGAACGCTCGGATCGCCGAGCAGGCAGAACTGCGAGAGCGTCTTGAGGTCGATCGGGTCCATCTGGGCCACGCCGTCCACGAACTGCTGGCGGGCCAGGAGGGCCGCACGCCCGATCGAGGCGCCGTCGAGGAGGTTCAGGAGGAAGTACTGGCAGATCAGGTCCGCCGCTCCGTTCGTGTCCGCCGGCCCGTAGGCGATCGTCGTGCTGCCGAAGTAGGCGTAGGCCCCCTGCTTCAGGTAGCTCTGGCAGATCGGGATGTCGAGCCCGAGAGTGACCGAGTCGTAGAGCTCCGCCCCGTAGCAGCACTCCACCGCCGCGACCGCCCCCTCCGTGATCCGTCCCGCCGTGTGGCGCGTCGTCAGCGCGACGGGGTAGCTCGACCCGCGCTGTCCCTGGAACTCCGGCGACGCGGAGCCCCCGTGGCAGTTGATGAAGTGCATCCGTGCCTTCAGCTCCCCGCCCGGATAGGCGGGACCCGACGGCGGCGCGAGCAGCAAGCCGTTCGAGTTGCCGAAGACGTTCTCGAGGCTCAGCGTCGTCGAACCTTTCCAGACGTCCGCCGAGAGGCCGAAGTAGTCCAGGTAGTCCGCCTGTGGCCGGCGCACGTAGCCGGCCGCCGTCCGGAGGAGGCCGAGGAGGTACGACGGCTCCGTCGCGCCCGAGAGGTCCGGCACCCGCCCGACGACCCGCGTCGGGCCGATGAACGCCTCGGGATTCCGCGAGTAGGGCGCCTCGCACGCGTACGGCAGGTCGCCCCACGCCACGTCGTCGTCGTCTCCCGCGAGGTTCTTCAGGTCCTGGTGCGGGACGACGTCCGGCGCGCCGAGGATCATCAGGTAGTCCGGGTCGAGCCCCCGGAAGACCGCGTCGACCGCCCCCTTCGCCTGCCGCGGGTCCGCCGCGTTCGTGACGGCCTTCCCCTTCAGCTTCTTCATGGTCGCCGCGTCGTCGAGGAAGACCACGCGGGTACTGATCCCCCGCTTCTTGTCCGCCGCGAGCAGCGCCTTCAGCGCCTTCACGACGGCGGCGGCCCCCTTCGTCCCGTACTTGCGCAGCATCGCGGTCCGGTTCGTCACGATCACCTTGTCGTCCATGACTTCCCCCTTTCTCGCGTCATCGCGAGGCTCGATTCGAGATCCGTCTTCCGCTCGGCCCGTCGCCGCTTCGGCGCGGGCGAACGACCGCCCTACCGGGAGCTTCGGCGCACGCCGGCGGCCGCTCCCGCGCCGCCGGCGAGCCGTCTCTTCAGCTCCTCGGGCGAGTCCCACCCCGCCCACTGGTACTCGCGTTCCGCTCCCAGCGCCTCGTTCAGCCGGTCGAGGGCGACCCTCGTCTCCCCCCGCTCCCGGGAGCAGGGCCCCCCGGCCGTCTCGCCTGGTGGACCCGCGGCGTTCACGTCCCTCGCGCAGTCGACGAAAGCGTCGACGGCGACCTGCACCGCGCGCCACCGCTCCTGGATGGCCGGGCTCCCGCGGTGGTAGTAGCTCATCATCAGTCCCTGGGTCTCGCGCCCGCGCCGCCACGCCGCGTCGGCCGTGTTGAAGGTCCCGCGCAGCTGCCGACGCTGCTCGAGGACCTTTTCCTTCTCGGCGCCCTCGTACTTCTCGAGGTCGAAACGGTCCTCGGTGAGGACGATCAGGTCCTGCGCGGCCGCGAGCATCGCGCCCACCTCCCCGAACGCGGCCTGCACGGTCTTCAGCTCGCCCTCGGCGTACTCCCGGTAGGCGAGGAGCGCCTGCTCGCCGCGAGCCTTCAGCCACTCCTGCTGGAACTCCCTCTCCTTCTGGCCGCTCTGGATCACGCCCGTGATGGCGCTCCCGGCGATGCCGCCGAGGAGGACCGTGACGAGGGCGGCCCCTCCGGTCGATTCGAGGAAGCGCAGCCAGGAAGGAGAGGCCGGCTCCTTCCGGCCCGGCCCGGATCGCACCCCGAGGACCCGGGCGACGAACTCCTCGTGGCGGAGAAGCCGCTCCTCCTCAGGGGCGAGGGGGGAGAAGCCGCCGTCAGTCGCCATCGGAGAGCACCAGCAGGTAGGAGCTGCCCGTGAGAAGGTGGAGCCCCAGGAAACGGCGCGGCGCGTGAGCCTTCAACCGCGCCTCCAGGGACGCCGCGGTCGGCGCCGAGGCGGCCAGGAGAACGATCGGCGCTCTCGACGCGCGGTCCCCGGTCCGGAACACGAAGAGGCTCGTTCCGCCCCGGAGCGGCACGATCCGCTCCAGGCGCCGGCCCGCGGTCGCTTCCTCCGAGAGCCAGCGCTGGAGCCCGACGTCGTCCGTCTCGGACCTCTCGACCACGGCCACGGGAGGGCCCGGGGTCGGCGGCGCCGTCGGCGAGATCGCGGCAACGGGGCCCGGCGTCGGTGTCGGCGTCGGTGTCGGGGTCTTCGGCTCGGCCACGACGACCGGCCCCCCGATCGACAGCGTCACGCTCGACGCGCTCCCGGGCGACAGCGTCACCTGCCTGCTGATCGCGGCGAAGCCCTGCAGGCGCGCCGTCACGGAGTACTTTCCCGGCTGGAGGTTCGGGAGCCGGAAGCGCCCGAGCGCGTCGGTCATCGTCGCCCGCTCCTCGCCTCCCTCGATCCGCCGCACGGTGACCTCGGCGCCCGGCAGCCCGGCCCCTTCCATCTGCACGACTCCGGTCAGCTCGATGCCGACCTTCGGCTCCCCGATCGCGATCGGATCCTGGGCCGCCGCGGGGAGTCCGAGGAGCACGAGCGCCAGGGCCAGGACGGCTCCTCCGGCGCGGCCCTCGAAGATCGTTCCCATTCCCGTTCCCTCCCTGTCCTCGATGCCTCCCCCCGCAGGAGCGAGGCCGCCTGAGTCCACGGCGAAGCTCGGTTCCGCCGTCACGCGGTTCCGGCCCCGGCCGCTGCGTCGCCGAGGTCGCGGCCGCTTCAGGCCGCCTTGAGCGGCACCTCCGGGCCGAGCGAGCCCCGAAGGAGCGCGAGCTTCTTCTTCTGGGAGAAGTCCGCCGGCGTGTACTCGTTCGACGCCTTCTTCCCGGAGAGGAGGCCCATCCGCTGGTACGCCTCGGCGACCAGCTCGCTGCAGAAGAGGCTGCTCAGGTCTTCCTTGTTCCGGCCGAAGGGGCCGTCGTACGCCGCGCGGATCAGCTCCATCTCGCTCGCCTCGTAGGGCCGCCCCGAGACCTCGCGGCGCAGCGACATCAGCTCCTGCATGTCCTCGCCGGAGAGGGTCACGCCGGTGAGCTGGCGGACGGCCACCTCCCCGTCGTAGCTGGCGAGCCGCGCGCTGAGCGGGACGAGCTGCACGCCCTTTCGCGGCTCCTTCGTGTCGAGGTCCGTCAGCCCGCTCAGCGTCGTCGACTCCCAGAGCGCGACGAAGTCGTACTCGGGCATGCAGAGCACCATCCCGACGTGGGACCAGCGGCTCGCCGTGGCCCACTTGATGCCGGCGCTGATCCCCCCCTTGCCCGAGAAGAGGACGACGTCCCCCGTCTGGAGCTTCGCGCGGAACGACTTGTTGTAGACGCGTGCCTTCATCATGGGTTCCTCCTTCGGTCCGGTCGGGTGCGTTCGCGAGGAGCAAGGGGCGCGTGGCCTCCGCCGCACGACTTCCCGTTTCAGATGGCCGGGCAGGGTCCGAGCGGAAGGCTCGCCGCATCGTCAGGAGGCGACGAGAACTCCAGGGAGCAGACCGAGCTCCCGTCGTGCTGGAGGACCCTGAAGACGCGAGAGTCGGCCGGAGGCCCAGCCGGCAGCAGGAGAGCCGCCCGACGAGCCGTCAGGCCGCGACCAGCCGGGTCGCGAGCTGGTCGAAGCAGCTCACCTCGTTCGGGTCGTCCGGGTCCCAGTAGGTCCTGTGCGCGCGGAAGCCGCCGAGTAGCAGGGCTTCGACGGCGCCCGCGCCCGAGCCGACCCGGCGGTGGACGACGTTCTCGGGGACGATCCGGCCCGCGCCGGAGCCGGTGGAGATCCCCTCCGTGGCCGGCTCGTCCCGCGCGTCGTCACGAAAGTTCGAGCCGAGGACGTCGTTCGGCGCGTAGACGTTGATCCACTTCGCCTCCTCCGGCACGCGCGCCCGGCGATCGGCGAAGTAGCCCGGCCAGTAGCTCCGGATCAGGTCGAACGGGCAGCCCACCGTGACGAGCGTCCCGAACCGCTCCAGCCTCGCCGCCGGAGGGTTCTCGTCGAAGAGCGCGTCGAGCGACACCACCGAGCCGAAGCTGTAGCCCAGGACGTGGACCCGCTCGTACCGCGGCGTCCGCTCGCCGACGTGGTCGAGGAGCGCCAGAAGCTGTCCCGAGAGGGCGGCGCGCCGTTCGCCCGCCCGGAGGTAGGAGAGGGCGCAGACGTACTCCACCGCGATCTTCCGGAGGAGCTCCTTCGCGCTCTCGCGGCTCAGCGCGCCGAGACCGCCGAGGATCAGGATCGCCTTCACCACGGCCGCGTCGAGCCCCCCCTCGCCCGGCGCCCCTGCAGGCGCGCTGCCCGCCGCGCTCGCCGCGGGCGGCCCCTGGCCCGGGAACGTGAGGCTCGACGCGCCGAGCCAGAGTCCATAGAGGAGGACCCCGGTGTACGAGGCGAGGATCACCAGGATCGCCGACACCCAGATCATCTGGAGCTTGTGGCCCGCGCTCTTGCTCTTGCGCCCGAGGGCCGCGACGTGGCGCGGCACGCTCGCCACGAGCGTCCAGAGCAGCTGGGCGATCTGCAGGAGCAGGATGCGCCCCTCGAAGCGGCTCCGAAGCTGCGGCCCGTACTCGAGCTCGTAGACGTCCAGGAGCGGCGTCTCGGCCCCGTCGTCGCTCCGGACGATCGTCCGCACGCGCGTCTTCGCCTTCGGGGTCTCCTGCCCGTACTCCTCGTCCTTCCCCTCGAGCGTCCCGAAGGCGACGGGCGACGGCGACGCGCGCTCCAGCGCCGCCACCACCTTCCGGGCGATCACGTCCGCCGACTGCGCCGGTCCGATCCCCTGGAGGCCCGGCACGTAGACGAGAGCGGTCCTTGCAGAAGGGC
>CALBDV010000656.1 GCA_937927565.1 uncultured Holophagales bacterium | reverse complement strand
GTCGGTACCCCTGGCCTGGACCGGACCATCCTCGCGTCAAGGGTAGTTACGCCGGATTCGCTAAGAGGGAAGGTGGGGAAGGTATGTGCAGAGCCTTTGTCGGAGCTCGCCAGGGGCGTTGACGAGGCGATGCCTCTCCCCGCCACCACACCGCCCTCTGAACCTCAAGGCTGAAGAATCGCCGACCCCTCGGGACTCACGTCCAAAGCACCGGCTACCTTTAGGTATTACCGCCGCCACCGCCGCCCTACGTTCCAGAAACGCATCCGAAGCGATATCCCTCCTCGAACATCAGCCCCGAGACAACCGAGGAGAGGCCAGGGCCTGGCATTCCCCCGTCCCTCTCAAAGCGTTACCGGCCCCGCTACGACTCTTCTGTTGCCTCGCCACCACATTCCACCAATGCCACATCACCAATCTCACGAAAAGAACCGGGCACGCCGTCAATGCCAATTCGTATGCATCGCTCCGTTGCAGTCCGAGTCCCCTTTCGCCCCAGATCCGTCAGGAGAAAGGCTCGAACGCCATCCGAAGCGGTTCCACTCGGTGTTCCCGAACAAATCACCTCCGGTCCGTCACCGTACCGGTACCGCCGCGTCTCGTGCGTATGCCCACAGAAGAGGTGCGAGACATTCAGTTTGCTAGCCCTCTCTAAGAGTGCGTCGCCGTTCTCAAGGCGCAACCCCCAGGGCAATCCCGGAAAGCCCGGTGCGAAATGAAGAAGCCACACCACAGCCTCGTTGTCGCCTCTGTTCCCTACCGTAGCAGACTCTAAATGCTCCAGGAGGTCCTGGCGGACTAGCCCTTTGCCGTAGTAATGCCCCGCTAATGCCGCCTTCCGGTCCTCCTGCCTCAGCGAGAGATCCACCGACACGAAGCGAACCGTTCCACCGTCGCAGGGGAAGCGATCGACCTTGATACACTCCGGTGGTTTCGCCCAGTACTCCGCGAACAACTCGCCGAAACGCAATCCGCCGGGCAACGGGGGGCGTCGGTCATCATAGCGATCGTGATTCCCAGGCAGCACAACCAACCCTGACGCTGCCTTGCCGCCTCCGTCCGCAGGCGGCGCGGCGCTCCTAAGGCGATCCCGTACCTCTTCCACGAACTGCCGCGCTCGCTGCAGGTCCGCCCTTCTTCCGCTGTTGGCAATGTCTCCCGTCACAAGCAGAACATCAGCAGCTCCCCCCCATCTCGAGATGGCGCGAGACGCCATCTTGAGCAGTGGCTCACTCGCACCCCTAGCGATCGCAAGGTGTGCAATCGCCTGCGCCGCAGTGAGGTCAGCCTCCTCACCCTCCTCTCCAGCCCGTCTCCGCGCAAACTGCGCAACGTACTCCCGCGCGGACAAGAGAGCACTGCAATGAAGGTCTGAGGCATGAAGAACGCGGAGCACCTTCGCTAATCTCCCGCGCTTACAGCACTAGCCCACACTCGCCCGTCTGCAAGCCATACGCGGCCCCACGATCCGTTCAGGAGCCCACTCCGCGCCACATCGTTCAGGTCTACAAGAAAGTCGTCGAGAAACCTCTTCATTTCGTAGGCGCTCACCGGTAGCGCCTGAAGGAGCTCGCGCGCGAACCCCTCCGAGACGCGCTCTCCCTCAGCCAGCAAGACAGGCTCTCCCTCAAGTGCTTCGGCATGATTGACGACCGCGAACACGCAGACCTCTCGAAGGTCTCTAAACACCGCACTAAAATCCACATCTGGGATAGCCAGCGCTGGCGCCCCTAGTAGTCCGCGGAGCACAGCCTCCGACGGAAAGCCGATGCTCCCGGGCCTCGGCGCTACGATGCCCTCGGGTCCAGAGTGCGCCACTTCGAGCGGCGAGTCGCTCCCCATCCTCGGACTGGAATCCTGGCCCTGCTCCCAACGAACGATATCGGCGGAGGTTTCGTCCTTTTCAATGGGGGGAGCAGCGGTCAGAACCGACAGGGACTCGCTCTCCAGCGCGAGAAGACCAAGCTCATACTCAAGCATCTCTCGTTCGTGCAGCATCAGCGCTCGCGCAATGGAAAACACGTCGCTGCGGGAATCGCTGGTCTTTTGCTGAACAAAATCCGCGCCGAGACGCTCCGCTCTGCGCCGCAACTCCGGTTTGTCCACGTATCCCGAGTAGATACAAACAAAGGTACGCGGATCGCGGTCCTTCAGAAAGGACAGAGCGTCGAGCCCGACGCGCTTCCCATCGATCTGCACATCGAGCACGAAGCTTCCAAGGCGCCGCTCGTCTGCAACGCGCTTCACTTCGTCAAATGACCGCACCGAATAGGCCTCGAATCCGAAGGCTCCGAGCCGATTAGTCATTTGCGCTGCCAAGAGCACTTCGTCCTCAAGAATTCCCACGAGTCGCGTCTTCAATAATGGTTTCATCTCAGTCTTCAACGCCACACACTACTCCATGCGAAGAGATTTCAAGGGTAGGCGGACCATAAACGTTGCCCCGCTGCCTACAGTGGAATCAACGGTTATCGCACCGTCGTAACTGTCTACTATTCGCTGCGCCAAGAACAGCCCCACGCCTGTGCCCCCTTCGTACCTGGAGAAGCCGTACCTAAAGATCGATGCCTTGTCTTCATTGCGAATACCCACGCCATCGTCTTGAACAATCAACTCGATGGCCTCGTTACCGTTCCACGTACCAAGTCGGGTTTCGACGCTAATCCGTCCTCTCTTCTGACCCGAAGCTGCGATAGCCTTGATTGCATTTGTAAGCAGATTAACGGTCACATCGCGCAGTTCCGCCTCGCTCGCCTCTATGTCCGGCAGCGGCGATAGCTGCAAGTGCAGCTCTATACCCTTTCTGCGGAGTTCCCTGGCGAACGACTTCACGACCTGCTGCACGATATGACTAAGGTTGAGGCGAGAGTGCGCTACAGCGGCTAAGTCACCGCGGACCTTGTCTATCTCATCCCCGAGTGTACGCAGGAGATTCTCGATGACTCGCCCAGCTCTTCCTGGGATGTCGCTCGCGATGCTCTCGAGTTCAGCGCGAGCCGCTAGAAGCACTCTCTTCTGATTGTGCCGAATCTCCGTCACGATACCGTCATAACCAACAACGCGGGCACTACTGAGAATGCGACTTTGCTCGTTTGCAATACTTACATCTTCGTCTGAGGCAACTCCTGCTTCTAAGAGCGTCTCAGAGAGGGAGGCGATCAAGAAGGCTAGATTGTCAAGGAAGCGGAGTTCTTCAGGCGAGAAGTCGTGTCGATACCCTGTAAACAGCGAGATCGCACCAAACACACGCGACTTCAGCGCGAGGGGTATACAGACATAGGACCTAAGGCCATTCGCCGCTATCCAGCCTCCTCCGGAAAAGAGATGAGGGTGTCGCAGCGTGTCCGGAACGATTCTCCTCTCACCAGTCCGGACCACTTTCCTAAAGAGAGGCTCAGCGCCATCACGCACGTTATCTGCATCCGTCCAATCAACGCCCGCTCCAGACCTAGCCCTCACGGAAAGGCGCCCGTCCTCCGAGAAGACCCTGATGATGCAGGCTTTGTACGATGTTAGGGGTCCTGTAAGATCAGCTGCGATCTCATCGTATGTGCCCTGCGGCTCTTCGGCATCAAGAAGAGGTCTAGTAATCTTGCAGCTAACATCGGTGAGCAGAGCCAAGCGGTCCTCGCTACGAAGAAGACTCAGGGCTGCAGCGGAGCTGACCGCTACGAGGCATAGCCGTTGCACTTCGGCGGGACTAAAGCAAGCACCGATTATCCGTCGGCCGGACCCATCAACCCTGTTGATCACCTCGAGAACACCCACGGTGCGGTGCCGGCCGTGGAGTGGCACGGCGGCGGCACACTCGAGCGCTCCCAGTTCCGAGGTGTAAAGCTCGCGGCTGCGCTGCGCGATCTCCTCCAGCGCAAGATTACTCGTCCACCGCGGACTGGCAAAGGGCGTGCTTTCGGCTGACCAGGCTGTGCGTCCGGTGAAGCTTTGGCCCGGCTCGTACCGCTCGTCCGCGAACCAAGATTGCGGAATCGGGCGTCCGAGGCGATCCGTCCCCGTGAGGGCGCGCCGTTCAAGCAGCCCGTCTTTTGAGAAGAGAAATACAGCTGCTGTTTGCGACGACGTCAGCGACCGAGCGAGAAGCACGGTTTGTTCCGCTAGTTTCCCGAGATCCGAACACTCCATTAGCGTGTGGCGAATTCCGGAGAGCTCTTCGAAAAGAGTCGATTCCACGTTACTCCGCATTCTATCGCGCTCCACCTGCGGCTCGGGGACAAGCAGAGGCCCCTGTGCCACCCATCAGCCGAAGGGCTCCTGGCGGATGGTCTTCCGCCCCACCGTCTTCGGGGTATCCCTCTAAGTCAGGTTCCTCTGAGCACCTCATCCCCGCGAAACGCAAGAACAGCCGAGAGACTGATTTCGAAGACTGCCACCGGCCAGTCCACGCTCATCTCCGCCAACGCAGTAGGATCGACCTCTCCGAACCTGCAAATCACGGAGCCATTTGACAGTGAGACCACAGCAGCGCGTCCGTTGATGAGTCCGGCCCCCCTCGCGTCAGCGAATGCGACGACCGTGTGGGGCAGGTGTACCCTAAGCACCGCCTCGACGACAGCCTTTACCTCCGCGAACAACGTGGTCCACCTGCTATGCGGCTTCTCGTCCTGAATGGACTGAGCGATCAGACCGCCGAGCCAACGGGTCGCCTCGACCCGTTTCATCCCGGAAGGCCGAGACGACCACG
>CALBDV010000655.1 GCA_937927565.1 uncultured Holophagales bacterium | reverse complement strand
CCAGGTGAAGATCACCGACTTCGGGATCGCCAAGACCGAGAAGTCGAACCTCACCACGACGGGGCAGTTCCTCGGGACGCCGAACTACATGTCGCCGGAGCAGATCACGGGCGACGCGGTGGACGGCCGAAGCGATCTCTTCTCCCTCGGCGTGGTCCTGTACGAGCTCCTCACGAGGAAGAAGCCCTTTTCGGCCGACAACCTCACGTCGATCTCCTACAAGATCGTCCACGAGCAGTTCGTACCGCCCGAGACGTACGACGCCTCGATTCCGCCGGAGTTCGCCACGGTCCTCGACAAGGCCCTCGCGAAGGATCCGGGCGAGAGGTTCCAGCGCGGAAACGACTTCGCCCTCGCCCTCTACGAGTTCAAGGCGCGCGAGGAGGAGCGGCAGATGCTCCGCGACCTCGGCCAGATGGTTGCCGAGGCCGAGAAGCTCGGGTCCGTGGCCGCGGTCACGGCGCCCCCGTCCCCTCTTCCGCAGACTCCAGCCCCGGCATCGGCTCCGCCCGCGCCGTCGCCGTCCGTCGGACGCTCGCCGTTCGACATCCTCGGAGCGGCCCCGGCTTCAACGCCGCCACCGTCTTTACGTCCCGTCGAGGACGATCTCGCCACGAGGGAAGTCGTGAGGCCTCTCCCGGCCACGGCGTTCGTCGTCCCATCTGGTGCGGGAGCTGCGAATTCGGACGAAGGGTCCCGAGGGGTCTCGGACAACTGGCAGCTCGACGAACCGACCCGCTCGAAGAAGGGCTCGCCTCCGCCTCCGCCGCCGCCTCCGGTGCTGCCGCCCGATGACGAAGTCGCTGACGTCGACGCCTCCTTGCCCGGACCCGAGGTGGTCGAACCGCCCGCCGCACGCCCCCGCGGCCTTGCGGTGTCCCCACTCGACGACGTCCCATCGGCCCCAGGGCTCTCCGACGACCGTCCGGACGGTGCCACGGAGATCATCCGGGTCGATGGGCTGGCCGGCTACTCGCCTTCCCCCGAAGGTCTCGACCGACCGACGGAGATCCTGACGCCGATCGCACCGCCCGGCCCGGCTCCCGCGGCCCCGGTTCCCCCCGTACCCGCCATTCCCGCACCGGCCCCGCCACCGCAGTTCGTGGACCGGCCGACGGAGATCCTCCTTGCCATCCCGCCGCCCGTCCCTGCGCAGGAGGCCCCGGCGGCAGTCGTGCCGCCATCGCAGCCGTCCTTCGTGGATCGGCCGACGGAAATTCTCCGGGCGATTCCCGCCCCGGTGGACGAGAAGCCGCCGGGAAGGGCCGTCGTTCCTCCTCCGGCAGCGCCGGCGCCGTCCTCGTCCGGGACCGACCGGCCGACCGAGATCCTGAGAAGCCCGTTCCCGGCCCCGGCCCCCGTTTCCGTGGCGCCGTCGTCCGGCTCCGGCAACGGAGGCGACGAGGGCGCCACCGAACGGATCGTAGATGCGATGAAGCTCGTGGCCGCCGGAGCGCCGGCGCCGAAGGCTGCTTCGCGGCCTTCTCCCGCGGAATCACCCGCGAAGCCGGTCTCGTCCCCGGCGCTTCGAACGCCTGCTCCCGCGCAGCCCCCGCCTACGACGCACCTGCCGCCTGTCGAGCTGGAACCGCTTCCCGAGCCTCCTCCGAAGCCTCCCAGCGTGCCACAGCCCCTGATGAAGAGGTCGATCAACGGCCTGTTCGTCGCGCTGATCATCGGCGTCGTCCTGCTGGCGGCCGCCGTCACCGCCGGAGTCCTCTGGTCGAAGAAGGTGAAGCTCGACGAGCAGGCCGCCGCCCTCGACGAGGATCGTGAGCGCGAGGTGAAGGAGCTCAAGGAGCTCATGGAGGCGGGGAACCGCCTCCTCGCCGCGGGGAACGGATCGCAGGCCCTCGAGAAGTTCCGCGAAGTCATCCGCCGCAAGCCGGACTCCGCGGCCGCCCGGGACGGGCTGGCTCGCGCCGAGGAGCTGGCGCGGACGAGGCAGGCGGGCGAGGAGATCGATCGGGAAGTCGAGACGAGGCTCGCAGCAGCCCGCCAGGCCGCCGAGACCGGCAAGTTCGACGACGCGCTCGACGAGCTTTCCGCCGTCCTTCTTCTCCAGCCCGAGAACGCGGATGCGCTTTCGATACGGGAATCCGTGAAGGCGGCGAAGGCCGAGATGATCGCGGCGGAAAAGAAAGCCGCGGCCGAGCTCGCGAAGAAGAAGAGGCCTACGGCAGTTCCGACCCCGGTCCGCGTCGTCAAGCCTGTCGTGGCGGTCGAGCCGCCGAAGCTCGCGACGCCGACGCCGGGGAACGCACGGATTCGCGTCGTGTTCCAGAGCCCGGCGCCCGAGGGGTACGTCATGGTCCGTCGCAACGACAAGGAGGTCTTTCGGCGCCAGTTCGATTTCGGACGCAAGAGCGCGGGCGGCCTCGTCGAAGGAACCATAGATATCCCCTCGGGTCCGGCGAGCATCAAGGCGTGGGCGATCCCGACGAACCGGTCGTTCAACGGGTACAAGGCGGTCGAGCTCGTCATCCCCGGAGGCGAGTCGCGCACCCTGGCGCTCGAGCTGAATGCGGACAAGGAACTCGTCGTCACCCTTCGCTAGTTTCCTGGTGATCCTGGCTCCCATCCTCGTCGCGGTTCTCCGCGGCGGGGATGGGTTTGCCGCTCCGGGAGACGACGCGCCCTTCGGCCCGGCCCGCGTCCTCTCCTCGAAACGGGGAATGGTCGTTTCGGCCGCGCCGGAGGCCTCGAGCGCCGGAGCGGAGGTCCTCGCTGCCGGAGGGAATGCCATGGACGCCGCGATCGCGACGGCTCTCGCCCTCGCCGTCGTCTACCCGCAGGCGGGCAATCTCGCGGGGGGAGGATTCCTCGTCGCGAGAAGCCCGGACGGCACCGTCCAGGCGCTCGACTTCCGCGAGACGGCGCCAGCCCTCTCGACCCGCGACATGTTCCTGGGGACTGACGGCCGGCCCGTGCCAAAGGCGTCCACCGCGACGTCGCTCGCCGTCGCGACTCCAGGTTCCGTTCGGGGCTACGCCGAGGCCCACCGTCGGCTCGGTCGCCTGCCGTGGGCCAGGGTCGTGGCTCCGGCCGAGCGCCTCGCCCGGGAGGGGTTCCTCGTCCCGGCCGGGCTCTCGGCGGACCTTGCCGAGTCGCGTGAGCTCCTCACCCGGTGGGAGGAGACGCGCCGGCTCTTCTTTCCCGACGGGAGTCCCCTGGCGGCAGGGACGCTCCTGCGCCAGCCCGACCTCGCCGCGACGCTCGCGCGCGTCGGGAAGGAGGGGCCGGAGGCGTTTCACCGGGGCGACGCGGCTGTACGCCTCGTCTCCTTCGTGAGGGCTCACGGCGGAGTCCTTTCGGAGGAGGACCTCGCGGGCTACGCGCCCGTCTGGAGGGCTCCCGACGAGATCCGTTTTGGCCGTCTCGTCGTCCACACGATGCCGCTGCCGTCCTCGGCGGGGCAGGTCCTCAGGTCGGTCCTCGCCCAGCTCGAGGTCGCGCGGGGCCCTGCGGGAGGCCTCGACGCGGATTCGTACCACCTGCTGCTCGAGGCCGAACGGCGAGCCTACGCAGACCGAAACCGCTGGCTCGGCGACGGGGACTGCACCGTCGTCCCGCTCGGGGTGATCCTCGAGCCGGCGCGTCTCGCCGCGCTGGGAGCGTCGATCGATCCCGCGAGAGCGACCTCCTCCGCGTCCGTGGGTGCCTCGCTTTCGCGCCGTGCAGGCGAGGCAGAGGAGACGACCCACCTTTCGGTCGCGACTCCCGACGGCTCTGCCGTCTCCCTCACGACGACGCTGAACGGTTCCTTCGGGAACGGCGCGATCGTTCCGGGTCTCGGCGTTCTCCTGAACAACGAGATGGACGACTTCGCCATCGCCCCCGGCGTCCCCAACCTCTACGGCCTCGTCCAGGGGAGCGTGAACGAGGTGCGGCCCGGTGCGCGGCCCCTCTCTTCGATGTCCCCCGCGATCGTGGAGGAAGACGGCAAACCGCTCCTCGTCGTCGGCTCGCCAGGCGGATCGACGATTCCGACGACCGTCCTGCAGGTCCTGCTCCGCGCAACCGGCGGAGAGAGCCTCGGCGACGCGGTGGCGGCGCCGCGCCTTCACCACCAGCACACGCCCGACGTCGTGTTCGTGGAGAAGGCGGGGGCATCGGAAGGCCTCAGGGAGTCCCTTCGCGCCCGCGGGCACCTCCTGCGGGAGAGAGGACCCATCGGCCAGGTCCACGCCGTCGTGTTCTCGCCCGACGGACAGCTCACCGGCGCCGCCGACCCGCGTGGGCACGGCGCTCCGGCAGCGCCGTGAGCGTCCGGCTGCTTCCCTTCCGAATCCTCTCGTGCTATCTTCCGCGTCCGCGCTTTTCTCGGGGCGTAGCGCAGCCTGGTAGCGCACACGGTTCGGGACCGTGGGGTCGGAGGTTCGAATCCTCTCGCCCCGACCATCGCATCTGACGACCCCGCCTCCCGAGCGGGGTCTTTTTCCGTTAGGCTCTTCGAAACGGGGCAAAGGGTCGCGGCTCCGTGGCAGGGAGGAAGACGGGATGGGCAGTGGCGACGTCTCGGTGACGGTCGACGGTACGACCGCGACGGTCACCTTCCGGAGGCCTCCCGAGAACGTCTTCGACCGCGAGACGGTCGCCACGCTCGAAGCGAGGCTGCGTGAAGTGGCTCGCCGCCGGGACACACGACTCGTTGCGCTCGCCGCCCGTGGCGAGGACTTCTGCAACGGAATGGAGATACTCCCGGTCGAAGGGGGCCAGGCCGAAGCGCTCTCGTCAGCCTGGCACTCCCTCGTGCGATTCCTCCTCACGTGCGAGGTCCCCACGTGCGCCCTCGTCCAGGGGCGTGCGCTCGGTGCCGGTGCCGAGCTCGCGCTCGCCTGCGACTTCGTCTTTGCCGAGACGTCGGCGAGCTTCGGGTTCCCCGAGATCCACCGCGGGTCGTTCCCGCCCGTCGCTGCGGTGCTTCTCGAGAGGCGCGCGGGACGGACGAAGGCGGCCGACCTGATCCTCTGCGGTGCTGCCATGACGGCGGAAGCGGCGGAGCGCCGCGGACTCGTGAACGCTCTCGTCAATCCGGGGGATCTGATCGAAGCGCTCGACACCATGCGGGCGCGCCTGGAAACCCTCTCGGCCTCTTCCCTCCGCCTGGCCAAGCGGGCCCTGAACCAGGGCTCGTGCGGTGATCCCCTCTCGGCCCTTTCCGCGGTCGAACGAACCTGGACGCGAGAGCTGCTTCGGACGGAGGATGCGGTCGAGGGGATTCGCGCTGCGCTCGAGGGCCGGCCTCCCGTCTGGAAGGACCGCTAGAAACGGAATCCCCGCCCCGGGGAGTGGTCCCCGGGGCGGGGTGGAGGAAGGAGACGGCGCCTCGGAGAGGAACTGGCGCCTACCGGGGTCGGGAAGAAAAAAAGAGGATCGGACCCACCCTTCAGTTCGGAGTGTCGGACTCCTCCAATACCTAACGCTGGAGCGACGCACCCGGATGCGTCTCGGCGACCTCGAGGAAGGCAGACTGGGCTGGAGCGCCGTCGGCCCACAGGGTGACGCCGATCGGTCCCGCCTCCGGCACTCCCGCGGGGAGCCGGACCGCCAGGTCGGTGGACGTTCCCGCTGCGACCGGCTGGTCACCGCTGTCCCACAGGACCGAGCCGGATTCGGCGCGAAGGACCACGCGCCAGGTCCTGGCGTTGGCCGGCGCGAGAGAGCGTGGAAAGACGAGAACCAGCGGGGAGCCCGGGGCGCGCTCGACGCGCCGCGCCACGATGCCCTCTCCCGTCGGCGCCTGCAGCACCACGGACGGCGTCGCCGGCACGACGCCGCCCTCGCCCGTCGTGACGGCGGGCGGTGGGGAGGCGTTCAGCTCCGTTCGCAGCGCAGAGAGCTGCTGCTTCAGGCGAAGTGCCGTGACGAGCGAAGCGAGGAGAAGGACGGTGAGGAGGGCGAACGCAACGACGATCCCGGTTCGGCCCGGGAAGAGGCCGCCGCCAGAAGTGGCGGACGTCTCTCGACCGTGCCGCCTCGATCCCTGGTCGCGAGCGATCCTGAGTCGGAGGCGAGTCGTCGTCTCCACCCGCTCGCGATAGTACGGAGTGCCGAGGAGGGCCTTCTCGAAGCGGCGGCGGTCGGCGTCCGTGAGGCGTCCCAGAACGTAGTCGGAAACGAGGAGGTCTTCCTCGGCCTCGACCCGGTCGAGGAGGTCGTCGTCGGCGAAGTACGACTCCTCGAAGCGGGCGCGCTCGGCGTCGGCGAGATTCCGAAGGAGGTACTCGCGGATGCGGCCCCGCTCGACCGCCGGCTCGCGGCTCACCGGTCCTCCCCTTCGTCAGAGGGGTTCCTCGCGGCCTCTTCCCTCATCGTACGGACCGCGGAGCGCGCCTCGGTGCTGTCCATCCGCTTCCTGAGCTCCCTCTTGGCCCGGTAGACCCGCATGTCGACGGCGTCCGTCGAGATCCCTTCCTCGCGCGCGATCGTCCTCGAGGGGACCTCCTCGACGAATCGCCGGACGAGGAGGACCTTCATCCGCGCGGGAAGGAGCTCGAGGGCCTTCCTGATGATGAGCTTTCGGCTGCTCGCCAGGGCGTCGGACAGGGGGTCTTCGTTTCCGGCGAGCTCGACGACGCCCGACAACCCCTCGTGCTTGTTGGCGCGCTGGACCCGGCGGCAATACTCGAGGAATACGTTCTTGGCGACACCGAGCGAGAAGGCCTCGGGGGAGTCGAGCGGGCGGTCCCCGCGACTCACGCGCTGCAGGACTCTCAGGAGCGTCTCCTGGACGAGATCGAGGGCTTCGTCCTCTGTCCGGACGCCCCGTGAAAGGAAGAACCTCCTCAGCTTCTCGGGCAGGCGACCGAGCTCGGCTTCGAAAGGATCTGCCCAGGGAGGAGTTGTCATCGATTCCGGCACTCGACAAGCAAAGCTCGGGCCGTCCCGAGCGTCCCTTCCCGGGGATTCTACGTCTCTCCTGGTGTCGAGATCAAAGTTCCGACACCTACAGTATTGAAACTGCGTTTCTCCTGATTTCGTTAGGCCAGATTGCAATTTCACCTTACAAAGTACTGGTGCGGCGGGTGCACTGACGCGTCTGGGCGGATCGCATCGAGCGACAGGGTGGATCCCGGACGCGACGATCATTGACTTGCGGCCAATTTGCGCCATACTCTACTCCCAGTGCCAGGGTCTCGTGCTAATTTCATTAGGCAAATACGAAAATATACCGAATAAAATATGGCAAAGCGACCCAACCTCACCGAACGGCAGCAGGAAATCGTCACCTTCATCCGAGAGTATCGGTCTCGCAGGGGAATCGCTCCGACCCAGCGAGAGATCTGTCAGCACTTCGGGTACTCCTCTTTCGGGACGCTCCAGAAGCATCTTCGGCTGCTCCTCGACAAGGGAGTGCTCGTAAGGGACTGGAACCAGCGCCGGTCGCTCGACGTTGCCGACGAAGCGATTCCGGTCGCGGCCGTGGAGATTCCCCTTCTCGGCAGGATCGCCGCGGGAAGCCCGATCGAGGTCCTTCCCGGAGACGATCGAATCCACGTCCCCGAATCGCTCACCCGAAAGGGAGAGAACTTCGTCCTCCTCGTCAGCGGCGATTCGATGGTCGACGAGGGGATCCGGGACGGTGACTGGGTCGTCGTCCATCGCCGGACGCGCGCGGAGAACGGCGAGATGGTCGCCGCGCTCGTGAACGGTGAGGCAACCCTGAAGCGCCTCTACCGGGAGGCGGAGGGGAGTGTCCGACTCCAGCCTTCAAACGAGAAGCTCGCGCCGATTCGGGCTCGCGAGGAGGACGTTCAGGTCCAGGGAATCGTCGTTGGACTGATGCGACGCTACTGATCCTCGAAAGTCCGGAGGCGACACTCGAACTCGGGGCAGGCCCGGGCGAGGTTGGCGGGGGCTGGTTCGGCCGCTAAGGCGCGGATCTTGCTTGCTTGACGGTTCGGAGATCGTCACCCATATTCCGATCATCCTCGGGGATTGCCTCGCAGTCGGCCATCGTTGGCGTGAGGTTGGTTCAGCCGCCCCGGAATCTACAGCACGCAAGAGAATGGAGTCCTATGCACCGACGAGACGAAGAGCCCATCGAGACCTCGGACCGGCGATTGCGGGGGGCCGCCCTCCGAATCGCGGGTGCCGGCCTCGCGTCGGTTCTCGCCTTTGGCGTCCCGACGGACGGGAACAGCCGAGCGAGCGCCGGCGGTCCGGCCTTTCTCAATCCGGCGATGCTCCCGGGTTTCTCGACGTTGCCGGCCGGATGGCCGGGAGTCACGCCAGAGCTGGAGACACCAGCCGAAGCCGACATCTGGACCCTGGTCCACGCGGCCTGCGCCAGGCACGGGATCCTCGACGAGGCGGTGACGATGTACCAGGTGCTCTGGGAGGAAAGCCGCCTGACACCGGAGGTCCGGTCGCCGTGTGGCCGCTACTACGGCATCGGTCAGTTCACGCGCTCCACTTTCCGGCACAACGTCGAGGTGATGAGGCGTCTCGGGCTGATCTGGGGAGACGGGGAGTGGTCCCCGTACGACCCTGCCCAGGCGATCGAGGTCATGGCGTGGATGTGGAGCCGGGGGTTCCACGACCACTGGGGACCCTACAGGCGCGTGATCCGCAGGATGGCCACGGCCCGGACCTCCGCCCGTCTAAACTGACGGTGTGATCCTCCGCCCCGGAGGGCGTCGCGGCTGCAGGGCCGCCGCCGTCGCAGCACTCGGCCTCCTCGCGGGGGTTGGCGCCGCGCCCGGGGCTCACGGACGGGAGCCCTCGCAGAAGGGCCTCCCGGGCCGCCCGGCGGTCCTCGAGAGCCCGTCCTCCCTCACCCCATTCCTCGATCGGCTCCGGGCGCTGGAACAGGGCGAGGAACGGCAGGTCCGGGTTCTCTGGCTGGGCGACTCGCACGTCGCAGCCGACCTCCTCTCGGGGCACGTGCGGCGACTTCTCCAGGCCAGGTTCGGCGACGGCGGCGCGGGGCTCGTCATGCCCGGGAATCCCTGGCGCTACTTCCACCACGATCGGGCGAAAAGCAGCGGGGACGGCGGGTTCGAGACGATCGGGCTGGGGCGCGACGTCGTAGATCCGCTCGTCGGGCTCTGGGGCCTCGCGCTCTCCCCGCGTGGAGAGGGGAGCGCGAGCGTCGGGGCCGCATTCGCCGAAGCCGAGGTGGTGGCGCTCGCGTCCTCCGGGGAAGGGTGCCTGTCCGTTTCGATCGACGGGGTGACCGCCTTCGGCGGAGACCTCGGCGAGGCCGTCGACGGGACGTCCTCGCCGTGCGCACGCATCGACGGGGCGATCCTGAGAAGCGGCGCGGTCGTGGCGTTCATCGGCACCGCAGACGCCGGCGATGTGACGCGCACCCTCGCCGTCCGCGATGCCTGTGGCGGGGAGGTTCGGGTCCTGGGCGCCGACCTCCGGAGCGGCCGGCCCGGAATCCTCGTCGACTCCGTCGGAATCAACGGTGCCGAGATCGGCTGGCTGGGCCGGCCCGATCGCGAGCTGCGCCGCGTCCTGCTCGAACGGCTCGATCCTGCGCTCGTCGTCGTCTCGTTCGGGACGAACGACATGGGGCGGCCGGACCTCATCCCCGAGGAGTACGAGAGCGCCGCAACCGACCTCCTCCGCGCTCTGCGCGAGGACGCGCCCGGGGCGGCCGTCCTCGTGACGGGTCCGCTCGACCGCGGCAGCCGATCGAAGAGAGTCTCCCGGCTCCTCTCCGTCAACGAGCCGGCGGTGATACGGTCCCTTCGGTCGGCCGCGCTGGCGTCCGGAGCCGCCTTCGTCGACCAGCGTGCCTTGATGGGGGGCGACGGCTCCATCCGGACCTGGGCGCGCCGGGGCCTCGCGGCGCGCGACCTCGTCCACCTGAGCCGCGGCGGCTACGAGAAGGTCGCCGACAGCCTCGTCGACGCCCTCCTGCGCGCGTACGCGACGCGCCAGGGCACGGAGGGCGCCCGGTGAGCCTCGCCGAGCCTATCTACCTCGTCTTCCTTGCAATCGCGGTCTTCGGCGTGCGGCTCGCCGGCAACCGCGCGCCGAGGGCTCTCGTCCTCGTCCCGCTCAGCCTCGTCTTCTACGCGACCTGGAATCCCCTCGCGCTCCTGCCGCTCCTGGCGACGGCGACCGTCGACTTCCACGTCTCGCGGGCCCTGGGCCGCACGGATCGCCCGGCCCTGCGCCGGGCTCTCGTCGCGACGAGCGTCGTCGTCGATCTCGGCCTCCTCTCCGCGTTCAAGTACTCGGGGCTCCTCGCGCGGGCTGCGGCGCCGCTCCTGGGCCGCGCCGACGACGCGGCGTGGCCGCCGTTCACGCTCGTCCTCGCCGCGGGGATCTCCTTCTACACGTTCCAGTCGCTCGGCTGCGTCCTCGACGTCTACCGCCGGGACGAGGAGCCGCCCGCCCGTTTCCTCGACTACCTCGCCTTCGTCTCCTTCTTTCCCACGCTCCTGGCGGGGCCCATCACGCGCGCGGGGACGTTCTTCCCGCAGGCGGCGCGCCCTCTCGTCCCGCTCTCGGACGCCGACGGGAGCCGCGCCCTCTTCCGGATCGGCCTCGGCCTCGCGAAGAAGCTCCTGATCGCCGACGTCCTCGCCGTGAATCTCGTCGACCGCGTCTTCGAGGTGCCGGGGCTCTTCACCTCGGCGGAGGCGGGCCTGGCGGTCTACGGCTACGCGATCCAGATCTGGGCCGATTTCTCGGGCTACAGCGACATCGCCCTCGGTTCGGCCCTCCTCCTCGGATTCCGCCTGAAGGAGAACTTCGATTCCCCCTATCGGTCCGCTGACCTGGCGGAGTTCTGGCGCCGCTGGCACATCTCGCTCTCCACGTGGCTGCGCGACTACCTCTTCTTCTCGCTCCCCGGAAACCGGCGCGGGGGAGCGGCCCCCTACGCGAACCTCGTCGTGACGTTCGTCCTGGGAGGCCTCTGGCACGGGACGACCTGGGCCTTCGCGGGCTGGGGGCTGATTCACGGAGCCGGCCTCGCGATCCAGAGGCTCCTCGAGTCACGGCGCCCGCGGGGCGCGGCGTCGGGCCCCGCGGGGCGGCGCGTGGCCGGCGTCTTCGTGACCTTCCACGTCGTCTCGTTCGCCTGGATCCTCTTCCGCTGCGAGAGCGGCGCGGCGGCGCTCGCGTTCCTGCGTGTCCTCTTCGCCGGGACGTGGGGCGTCGGGAACGTGCCCGTCGCCGCCGTAGCGGCGCTCCTCCTGGGCCTGGCTGCGCACTTCGTCCCCCGGACGTGGCACGGGGCGGCCGAGAGCCGGTTCGCCGTCCTCCCGTCGGTCGCCCAGGCGGGGCTCATCCTCGCGCTGCTCGCCGCGATTCGTCTGTCGGCCGGGGCCTCCGTCGCCCCGTTCGTCTACTTCAGGTTCTGAGCGACCGATGAGCGACGAGGGCAGCACCCCGAAGATCGCGGCAACGGCGCTCCTCGTCACGCTCGGCGCGCTCGTTCCGTACCTGATACCGGGGTTGGAGCGCCTTCGTCTCGTCTCCGCGGCCGACCTCGCGCTCGTGACGGGTTCGTTCCGAGGCGTTCCGCGTGCGCCGCTGCTGAAGCGGAACGAGTCGGTCGTCGCAGCCCCGGTTGCCGTCCCGGCACTGCCTCCGCCGGAGGCCGGCCCGCCCCGGAGGGAGGCGAGGCCGAAGCGGAGCGTTTCCCCCGCGGCCCTCCCCCTCGTTCCGATCGAGGATCCGATGAACGAGCTCGGGCGGTTCTTCGGGTTGCTCGAGGCCGTCGAGGAGAAGGAGCCCGGCGCTCTCGTGCGGATCACGCACCTCGGTGATTCGCCGCTCACGGGAGATCTGATCTCGGGCGAGGCGCGCCAGATGCTTCAGACGGAGCTGGGGGACGGGGGGGCCGGCTTCGTCCTCGCGGCACGCCCCTGGGGCTGGTACGGCCACCGGGGAATCCAGATCGAAGCGAAGGGCTGGACGGCGAACAGCCCGCTCCTCGTGCCGGGGAACGGCGGGCGCCACGGCCTCGGCCTGGTGTCGTTCACCAGCTCTTCCGCATCGGCACGGTCCGAGATCCGGTGCGAGCACGGCAGGTTCACCCGCGCGGACGTGACGTTCAGCGTGGCGCCCGGGAGAGGCACTCTCCTCGTATCGATCGACGGCGGGCCGGAGGAAGAGGTCTCCACGTCGGCCGCGAAGCCGGGGACCGGGCACTTCGCCGCGGCGGCCCCCGGCGGCGCCGGGCGCATCGCCCTGCGTCCCAAGGGTGACGGGGACGTGACGCTCTACGGCATCGCCCTGGAGACAGACGGTCCGGGTGTCGTTTACGACGCGGTCGGAGCGAACGGCGCGTCGATCAACGCTCTGAACCGACTGGACGAGATCGACTGGATCGAGGCGCTCGCCCGGCGCCGAAGCGACCTCGTCATCCTGAACTACGGGACGAACGAAAGCACGATCGACGGAATCGGCGGTCCACGCTACGAGAGGGAGTACGCCGAGGCGATCCGCCGGGTCCGCGCGGCGCTTCCCGACGCGTCGATTCTCGTCATGGCGCCTATGGACCGTGGCGTGAGGCTCGAGGACGGGAGCATCGGGACGTCGCCGTCGATTCGGCGCCTGGTGACGGTTCAGCGGCGCATCGCGAGGGAGAACGGCTGCGCGTTCTTCGATACGTTCGCCGCGATGGGAGGAGAGGGGACGATGGGGCGCTGGTACGACAGCGAGCCGCGTCTCGTCACGGGAGACTTCACCCACACGACGAAGCCGGGCTCCGACCGCGTGGCCAGGCTCCTCGTCGGCGCGCTCCGGGCCGCGCGGGCGGTCAGCCCGCCACGTGGAGCAGAGCCGCCCCCCAGCTGAATCCGGCGCCGAAGGCGGCCAGGACGACGCGGGCGCCGGGCCGGAGCAGACCCTGCTCCGAGGCCTCGGAGAGAGCGACGAGGACCGAGGCTGCCGACGTGTTTCCGACCCGGTCCACGTTCACGAAGAGCCTCTCCTCGCCGATGCCGAGCGAGCGGGCGACACCCCGGAGCAGGTTCAGGTTCGCCTGGTGGAGGACGTAGAGGTCGACGTCGGCGGGCGAGAGCCCCTGCGGCTCGAGGACCGACCGGATCGCCGCCGGGAGCTTCCGGCTCGCCTGGAGGATCACCGTCCGGCCGTCCATCACGAGCGGCCCGTCGGGGGAGAGCGCGAGAGCGTCGGCGAACGTGCCGTCGCTCCCGAGACGGACGTCGACGACGGCGATCGGCCCGTCCCCCGGCGCGACGACGCACGCGCCCGCGCCGTCGCCGAAGAGGATCGCCGTCTCCTTCTCGAGCGGGGCGCGAAGGAGGACGCGCGACATCTCCTCGGCGCCCGCGGCCAGGACCGGCCCCGTCCGGGCGCAGAGGTCGACCGCGAGCGCGAGGGCGAAGAGGCCGCCCACGCTCGCGAGAGGAACGTCGAACGCCGGGATCCCGGGAGCCCCGAGAAGCCGTTGCAGGTCGGCCGAGACGCCCGGAAAGGTCCTCGGGGCGCTCCCCGTTCCAACGACGATCGCGCCGAGCTGCGAGGGCACGAGGTGCGCCCGCGTGAGAGCCCTACGCGCGGCGTGCTCGGCCAGGGGCACAGCCGTCTCTCCTTCCGAGATCCAGCGCCGCTCGCGGATGCCGCACGCACCGAGGATCCACTCTTCCGTCACGCCGAGCAGGGCCGCGAGCTCCGACGACGGAACCACCCGTTCGGGCAGGGCGTGGCCGAGGCCGGCGAGGTGCGCCACGGCCGTCAGGCGGCGTGCGCCGTGAAGTACGCTTCGATCTTCGCGAGCGTCTCGAACCGTCGCGGCGTCAGGTCGGCGTCGGGGACCTTCGCGCCGAACGCCTCCTCGAGGCGCGCGACCGCGTCCATCAGCCCGAACGAGTCGAGGACGCCGAGCTCGAAGAGCGATGCGTCGGCGTCGTCCGGAATCGGCGCTCGGGCGAGGGGCTCGAGGGTCAGGCGGATCTTTTCTTCTGCGGGCGTCATGCGACCGTGAAGTCTATCGGACCGGCGGGGCGTCCGCGCCGTCCGGTCCGACGAGGTGGACGGTGCGCGTCGGGAAGGCGAAGCTCGCTCCGGCCCGCTCCACGACCTCCATGACACCGAGCAGGATCTCCTGGCGGATCTCCCGGAACTCGCCGAAGTCCGTCGTCTGGAACCACGCCATCACCTCGACGTTCAGGGAGGAGTCGGCAAACGCCAGGAAGCGGACGACGACGACGTCGGGCCAGACTTTCGGGTGTGCGCGCAGGAGCTCCTCGATGCCGGCCAGGACCTCCCTCAGCTGGCCCGCCGTTGCCCCGTACTGGAGCGCGAGGACCGCGTTCAGGCGGATCCGGTCCCTCTCGGCGAACGTCTCGATCTGCATGTCGGCGAGCTTGCCGTTCGGGATCGTCACGAGCGTCCGGTCGAGCGTCCGGATCCTCGTGGATCGCAGGCCGATCCTCTCGACCGTTCCCTCGACCCCTCCGGCCTTCACGTAGTCGCCGACGCGCAGCGGCTGGTCGACGCCGATGGAGATCGCGCCGAAGAAGTTCTCGACGGTCTTCTGTGCGGCGAAGGCGATGGCGATGCCGCCGATGCCGAGGCCGGCAAGGACGCTGTTGACCGGGATGCCGAGCGCGGCGAGCGCGGCGAGCGCGCCGATGCCGATGACGAAGACCCTTCCGAACGTCACCGAGAAGTGGAGGAACGAGCGCGCCCCCGCGTTCGCCTTCGCCCACGGGGCCTCGGCGAGGACGTCCCCGGTCACGGTCACGGTGCGGAGCGCCGCCCAGAAGAACACGGCGATCGCCGCGGCCCTCAGAATCTGGATGGCGAACTCCTCGGCCGGGTCGTAGAGGCCGAGGAAGGGGAGGCCGGCGCGCATGAGGACGAGCGTCCACGCCAAGGCGAACGGGCCCCGCATCCGGAGGAGGAGCGCCTCGTCCCACGCCGTCTGCGTCCGCGCCGCGAGTTTGAGGAGAGCCTTCCTCGA
>CALBDV010000654.1 GCA_937927565.1 uncultured Holophagales bacterium | reverse complement strand
ATCCACTCCCATCTGATGCGGTTCAGGACGTAGGACGGCCAGGAGCATTCGAAGCGACCGGTGTTCCAGCGGTTCGCGCAGTCCACGAGGACGACGATCGCGAAGCCGAGGTCTTCCTCCTCGTCCGCCGGCCGGGTCAGGCCACGGAGGGCGAAGGCGGCCAGGCGGACGTGCTGCTCGGCGTGAACGAGGAGGTTGTTCTCAGGTCTGAGAGAAACCGTCCTCGGCGGTACCGCGTGGGGATCGCCGGTTGCCCCGCGCGGAGCGCTCATCTCGTCGACTGAGGGGTACTCGCCTCGTGAGCACCCTTCGCCGGTCGGAAGGGTGTCGACTACTACCGACGCCCCAGCTCCCGCGTCCAGGTACCACCGGACCCCACGGCCCCAAGGGCGTCCAGTGCGGGCTCCCTTCGACGTGGGATCAGGATCCCTGACGTCACGCTCGGAAAGGGTGTCCATAGTACGGACCCCCTTTCGCTCAATTCTGAGCGGATTTCCTCCTGTCACCGGCGCCTCAGTGGATGTTGATCGGTGACGGGCCGGCGAAGCCTCGGAGGCGTCCTCCGCCTTCGCGCTCGATTGCCCACATACAGAGAGCGGCGGCTCGAATGAGGTCCTCGGCCCCGGGCTCGTCTCGCGCGGTCTTTCCCCGCAGGGCTGTTGCCTGGTCGACGAATTCTCGTCCCATGCCTCCCCGGGGGATGGTGAGCTTCCGCTCTGCGACCGCCTCGAGGAGCGGTGCGAGGACCTCTCTCCGTGCGATGGTCTGGGTTCCGTCGGCGCGCGTCCCGCGGTCGACGTGGCGGTCGAGAAGCTCGAAGGTGTTCACCGTGAGGCGGCGAAAGACCGGGTACCGGTCGATTCGGCGGACGACGGCGCGCGAGAGGAGGTCGCCGGTGCCGGGCTCGCTCACGTCGAGGAGGAGGCGCACGCGGGCGCTGTCCCCGACGGGGGCTCTCCCCTCGGTGAGGTTGCGGTGCAGCCAGGTGAGGATGCTCTCCTGGTCGTCTCGCCGGAGATCGAGCAGCGCCGCTTCCCATTCGCCGCGGGGCCGGCGGCCCCCGACGGTGAGGCGCCATCGCGGGCGCACAACGGTGAGAGTCGCCAGCCCGTCGCTGGTCGACGCGCCTACGTAGGTCCAGTCGTTGTTCATGGTCTCCTCCGGGTGTTCGCCGGCCGGATCCGGAGCGGGTCCGTCAGGCCGGAGCGGTTGACGTTCGAGGCGACGAAGAGGGCGTAGGCGACGGACGAAACCCTGTCGTCGTGGTCGTCGGCGCCTTGGGTCGGGTGGGACCAGGTCCAGGACGTTCCGCCCTTCGTCGGGATCGGGCGGAGCCGCTTCAGCTCTTCGCGGAACGCGGGGCCCTGCGTGAGGCCTCGGGCGAGGAGGAGCCGGCCGGGAATCGCGTCGATCAGGTCTTGGACGAGGTGCCGTTTCGATGCCCATATGAATCCGTCGGGCCGCTGCCTGTGCCTGCGGTCGGAGTGCGAGGGCAGGAGCGGGTAGACGTCGCAACGGCGTCCGATCTCTCCCTCGAGAGCGGCACGGGCGGCTTTCTCCCCGAGTCCACGCGCGTCGATTGCGAGGTGGACGCGTTCGGGCCGCTCGCGGTCGAGGATTCGTAGGATCTCCCCGAGGGCGTCGACGCAGTCGTCACGCTCGGGCTTCCATTGCCGGAGGTACGTGAGGAAGAGTCGTTCCCCGTGCGGCACGAGGACGGCAAAGGACGTCGAGTCCCGCACCTTCCCGAGGTCGAGGCCTGCGTACCACGTGCTCACTCGGGCATCGCCTCGGGGCCGTCCTCGGCCACCATCGCGCGGAGGTACTCGGCGGCGCGGGCGGAGAGCAGTCGCGGGTTCGATCGGTTCTCTTCTTCGTCGACGAAGGCGGCGCCGTACTCCTCTGAGAAGATCCGATCTCCCATCCGGCGCCGCTCGCTCGCGAGGAAGGCCTGGCCGTGACGGGGACAGTCGTCTGCTCGGACGGTGAGTCGCTGCCATTCGGGGCCGCCTTCGGTCCAGAGGCTGTAGAAGATTCCGCGCTTCCCGGCCGGCGTGCTGAGGACAATCAAGGTCCCGTCGGACGTCGCGAGCATCGGCGTGAGGGCGTCGAGGACCTCGTCGCGGACCCGCGAGGCTTCGTCGAGGACGACGAGCGAGGGCCCGGCGTATCCGCGGAGGGTTCCCGAGTCGGAGGGAAGCGAGAGGACGCGCGAGCCGTTGCGGAGCTCGAGCTGCAGGACCGTCTCCGATTCCGTCGGGAAGGCCTCGGCGAAGGGGCGGTAAAGGGCCTTCAGTCGGCGGAGGAGTTCCGCGCTCTGGCGCTGCGAGACGCTCACGAGGAGGACCAGACTCCCGGGGCGATAGAGGGCCTCCCAGAGTCCGCGGGCCGCCGTCGCGGTGCTCTTTCCGCCCTGGCGCGTGCAGTTGAGGAGGATCCTTTTTGCCGTCGACCGGAGGAGCTGCTGCTGCCAGGGATCCGGCTCCATTCCGGACCGGCGGAAGAGCTCGCACGGGTCGAGGGCGGGAAGCCAATCGCGGGCGACTGAGCGGAGATGGTTCACGGCTCTCCGGCCAGGGTGGCGAAGTCGGTGCGGACAGCGTCGAGGGCTTCGGGGAACGCGCGAAGAGTCGAGGCGAGGCGGTCCCGGAGCGCCGAGAGGAGCTCGTCCCGCGCGGGATCGTAGGGCGGCGGCTCCTGGGCGCGGAGCCGGACGGCCTGTTCGAGGTTCTCCCGGGCGGCCCGGAGCGCCGCGAGTTGAACGCGGGGCTCTCCGGAGGCTTCGGCGTCGCGGAGGACCTTCATCGTCCGGAGCTGGAGGAGTCGGGCCACGGTGGACGGCTCGGAGGCAGGGAGCGTCTCCGGGGCCGCTCCCACGGGAGCGGCCTGGAGGTGGTTCTTCTGGTGTCGACGGAGGTTCCCTTCGCCGATGCCGTAGAGGGAAACGAGCGTCGCAATCTTCGCGCGGTTGCGGAGGGCCTCGTCGATCTCGGCGCGGCGAGGGTGCTGACAGACTCGGCAGGGCCGGCCGCGCTTCCCGATCACGAGACTCCCAATTCCCGTTCGAGTCGCTCGATCTCGTCGGCCAGCGGGTCGCGCTCGGCCTTCGCCGGCTTCGGTGAGGCGGCGACGATGCCGAGGAGGCCGGAGAGCTCCTTCCGGGCGGCGAGTGCGCGCTGGTAGTCGGAGTTCCTGTAGCAGCGCTGGTAGAGGTCGAGGAGCTGTGCGACGGCCTTCCCGCGCTCGATGTCGGGGCTCGTCTGCCCGAGCTGGCGGAACGTGTCGCGGGCCTTCTCGACGTAGTCGACGGCCTCGGCCGGCGTCGCTCCCCATTCCAGGGCGAGGGCTACGGTCTGCTGCTCGGTGGCGCCGCGGACCAGCATCGTCAGGACGGCCGCGGCTCGCTCGGCCGGCGTCTCGGGGGTCTTCGGCGCGCTCACGAGGATCTCCGCGTGAGGAAGTACTCCATCCATGCGCGGTGGAACCGATACAGCTCCTCGTCGTTGACGAGGACGTTCTGCTCGAGCCGCGGGTTCGCGGTCCAGTTCGCCGATCCCTCGAAGACGAGGAAGTCGGGCGGCGCGGCGAGGAGGACGACTTTCGCGTGATTGGCGAAGGCGCGGTATCGCTGGCCACGGGACCGGAGGCCTTCCTGCAGCGTCGCTGCGACCGCGCTTTCCCGGCGGAGGAAGTAGGTTCCCGTCAGGATCGAGGCGGAGCGGATCCGGCCGGCGTCGAGGAGCGCGAGGAGTTCGCCGACGTTCCCGCGGGACATCGTCCAGGTGGAGCCGTAGAGCTCGTCCGCGGGCCGGCCGAGGAGGTCGACGCAGGTGGGGACGAGCCTCCAGTAATCCCAGCGGCCGTTCGAAACGAGGTGAAGGCTTTCTCCCGGGGCCGGCAGGGAGGTCAGGACCTCGGCCAGCTCCTCCTCTTGGAGCGCCGCGAGGTTCCGGCGAGGGCCGCGACGGCGCAGGATCCGGGATCGGCCGAGGCCGGCCGTCGTCTCGGCCTCGTCGTCGTCGCCGAAGAGGGATCCGAAGCTTTCCGGCGTCCAGGAGGGGCACCCCTCGGGGATTTCGGCGGGATTTTCGGAATCTGGCGCGAAATCTCCGAGGGCTTGGGCGCCTCCGAAGCGACCCCCTTTCCCCCTTCCCGGCCTCCCCGGGGCGGCACCGGGGCGCGGCGTCGAGTCCGGGGGCGGGCCGGAGGGGGGTCGGGTCACGAGGAGGGCGCCTCCCCGACGCGCGCGCGCAGGCGCCGGAGGGCCGAGGCGGAGACGAGCGCGTAGTCGGCCCCGGCCTCGAGCCCCGCGACGAGAACGGGGCGGACCCGTTGGAGTTCCTCGCGGATGACGGTGGAGATCGAGCGGACGAGGGACTCGATGATGTCGTCCGCTTCCACGGCAGAGGGCGAGGCCGGCGGAGGAAGGGAGGGGCGGCCCCCCGTCGCCTTGAGACGACGAGGGGCGCGCTTGGTGGAGGGGCGGGCGGTCATACCAGCGGGCGGCCGGCTCCGGCCTGACGGTTGTTCTCGACGCGCCCGAGGCGCGCGAAGTCGGCGGGAAACCTCTCCTTGAACTGGTGGACGGCGAGCGGACCGGCGGCGGTGAGGGTCCTCATCGTCGTCCCCGGGTTGTTCGGGTCGGGGAGGCGGTAGACCGGATCCGGTGTCGGCTCGCGCGGGATGATGGTCCGGTTC
>CALBDV010000653.1 GCA_937927565.1 uncultured Holophagales bacterium | reverse complement strand
CGTGGAGACAACGTCCAATGGATCACAACCGGCCTTGAGAACAGAATGCAGCGACCTTCTGGTCGACCGGAAGACAGTCGAGGGGATCCTCGGCAGGACGAGAAAGGCAACTGGCGGCGGGATAGCCCCGACAAGCGAATCGGAGCAGAGCACACCCGTGTTCTTGCCGGTCATCGCTCCGGCTATCGCCGGGACACCTTGTGAAGACGAGTCGCTCAAGCGCGCCCTCGAGATCGTCAATGATGCGTGCCACGACTTCTCCGGCTGCGACTTCGAAAGCCTGAAGGAACTCGAGAAAATCGAGAGGAAGGCTCTCCTGGCGGCGCTCCGTGACCCTCGCGTTTACCCTCTCCACATCTTCTACCCGGCCAACGTCTCCGACCTGACGAAGAGCTACGAGTGGAACTCGACGGCCGACCTGCTGGATTCTTACCGGTACGTGCGCGGAATCGAGAACGCGACCGTCTTCGTGATCGGCCAGGCGAGCATGACGGGCGGGTTCGACAGGAACGTCAGGCTCGCCCGCGAACGGATGCAGGGCGTGCTCCTGTACCTGCGGGAAGTCCTCGGGATCCAGTGCCGGGCGATCAAGGGCGGGTACGTGAGCAGCAGGGTCTTCCAACTATCAGAGGCCGACGCCAGTTCCCTCCGCCTCACCCGCGACGACTACCGCACCGGGATGGTCCTCAACCAGGCCGTTCACGTGTTCGTGTTCCCTTGCAAGGACCGGTCCTAGAGTGGAGATCCTTCGCACGGCGAACGAATGGAAAGCCAGCCAACAGAGTGGGTTAGCTTCGTGTCGGGTCTCCATCGTCTGGGGGCAGGTCGAGTAGCGCAATGAGCTTCGACTTCCGGGAAGTCCCACGGATCACGGATCTGATCCCGATGAGAGGGGGCCGCTCCATTCGGCAGACGTCCTCAACGTTCGCGCTGGCCTGTACCGCCAGTTCCGGGTCGCAGAAGAATGCCCAGAGTCGTACCGAGTGAGTGGTCGGTCTTCCCCGTGGAGTGTTCGTGAGATCGGGGCGTGTTCGCTTCTGGGCGTGCTAGCCTCGGCCTTGCTTCGGGGCTCTTTGAACCTTCACGAACGTAGAGACGGTTACGAGACGGTTACGAAACCGTACTTCGACGATGCCTCGTGATGCCTCGCGACGCTTGGAGACGACGCATAAGTCCTTCATCTCCAAGCATCTCGTAGGAGAGCCAGTGGCGGGGCCGATTTCGTAATCAGTAGGTCGGCGGTTCAAGTCCGCCTTTCGGCTCCACTATTCATGC
>CALBDV010000652.1 GCA_937927565.1 uncultured Holophagales bacterium | reverse complement strand
GCCGGACGACGAAGCCCGACAGGAGCGAGGGGTCGAGTTCGGTGCGGAGGCGGACCCGGGTCCCCGTGCGCGCCTCGAGGGCCTCGCGGATCCCCTTCTCGGCGTCCGCACCGAGCGGCGCGGCGGACCGGATCGTCGCCTGGACGACGCCGCGCTCGACGTCGAGCTGCTCGCGGATCGCCTCGAGGACGTTCGGGAGCTTCAGTATCCGGCCTCGGTCCAGGAGCGCTCGAAGAAGGCGTTCCGCGACCTGGGGCGCCCCTGCGGTCTTCGCCAGGGAGTCGACGAGTCCCCGCTTCTCCGTCCGGCCGTGCCCGGGATTCGCGAGGAAGTCGCGGAGCTCCTCCGAGCCCTGGAGGGCCCGGGCGACCGTGTCGAGGGACGGGAGGAGCGCGTCTACGGCGTCGGGCGATCCGGCGACCTCGAAGAGGGCGTCGACATAGGGCCGTGCGAACGCGGAGCCGGCGGCCTTCATCGGGCTTCTCCGGCCAGGTTCCTCACGCCCTCGGCGACGAGTCTCTTTTCGTCGTCGGGCGTCACGTTCTTCACGACGAGCTCCCGGGCGAGCTCGACCGCGAGGTCCGCAGCGTAGGCCGTGAGCTCGTTTCGCGCCGTCCGGACCCTGGCGTCGAGCTCGGCGCGGGTTCGCGCGACGACCCGCTCGCTCTCTTCGACGGCCCGGGCGGTGATCTCCTTCTCCTCCGCCTCGGCCTGCACCAGGGCGTGGACCCTCAAGGCCTCGATCTCGGCTTCGATCTTCACGAGTCGCTCGCCGATCTCCCGGGCCACGGCCTGGGCCCGGTCGCGGTCTTCCTCCGCCTTTCGCAGCGTTTCGGCGACGTCGAGGCGCCTCTTCTCGAAGAACTGCCCCATCGGCTTCCGGAGGAGCCAGACGAGGAGCGCGATGAACGCGAGGAAGTTCAGCGTCTGCCAGAAAGGGTAGGGAAGGCCGAGGAAGGTGGCCGGACCTTCCGCTCCGCCGGCGAGAAGACGCACGAGATGCGAGGCCGGCATCAGGCCACCTTTCGTCCGAGGGCGTAGCTCGCGATCTCGCCCGCGATCGCCTTCGTCTCCGCGCCGAGCTGCTGGCGCGCAGCGAGAACTTCACGTTCGAGGTTCGCCTGCGCTTCGCGCGCCACGCTCCGCGACTTTTCGCGCGCTTCTTCGAGGAGCGCCTGTCGACGTTCACCGGCGGCCGCGCGGACGGCTTCCCGGTGCGCGAGCGCCTCGCGCCGGGCCTCGGTGAGGCGGCGGTCGAGATCGAGAGCGACCTCTCGCTGCCTCTCGAGGGCTGCTTCCGAGGCCGCGCGCGCGGCATCGACCCGTTGTTCCCGCTCGGCCAGGACGGCGCCGAGCGGCGACAACAGGAATTTCCTCAGGACCAGGTAGGTGGCCCAGAAGATGATGACGACGAGAAAAAGGGAGAGGTCGGGCAGTTGCATCGCTCGTTCCGCTCTCAGGGGCGCGCTGCGGGGTCCGCCCCCGGGCGCACCGCGAGCCGGAAGTCCGCACGGGGGCCGTGTTTATGCCACAGAGAGGCCGTGCCGGTCAACGCGAGGGGCTGGAGACGGAGCTACCATGCGCTGCGGGAGGCGAAGGCGAGTGGCGAACGAGAAACAGGTCGATCGATTGAAACGGGCGTTCCGGGTCGCCAGCGCCTCCTGGGACCGGGCGGCAGCACGTACGGCCCCGGGCGAGATCGCCTGTCGCGCGGGCTGTTTCGGGTGCTGCATCGGCCTCTTCGACATTTCCCTTCCCGAAGCGGTGCTCGTGCGCGCGGGCGTCGACCGGCTCGCGGTCGGGGACCGGGAAGACGTCCTCCGCCGGGCCCGGCGCATCGTCGAAGAGTCGGCCCCGGCCTTTCCCGGAGACGCGCGCACCGGTCTGCTCGACCCCGATCGCAGCGAGGACGCGGACGACGACTACTTCGCGGTCGTCGCCGATCGGGCCTGCCCCATGCTCGAGCTGCCGTCCGGGCGCTGCCGCATCTACGAGGAACGGCCGGTTACCTGCCGTACCTACGGGTTCGCCTGGGCGAGCGACGGCGCCGTCTTCCACCCGCCGTGCGGCCTGAACCTCCCCGGGGCTTCCGGTGAGCGCCAACTGGAGACCTCGGTCGACATCGGCCTCCTCGATCAGGCCGAGGACGTCGCCGCAGATCTCGCCGCCGGGCTTGGCATCGAGCCGGGGAGCGAGACGACCATCGCTCACGCCGTCCTCGGGACCGCGTTCGGTCCGCCGCCGGGCTGATTCAGCCCGTCTTCGGCGCCGGGGAAACCGAGATCGCGGGGATGGCCGGGTCCGAAGCGCTCCCCGGCGCGCGGCCGACCTGCGGCCCCGTCTCGACCGGCCCCTGGATCACCGCCCCGTCCTCGACGAGGAGCGAGGGCGTGTGAATCTCGGCCTGGAGGCGCGCCCCCGCGTGGACCTCGACCCGCTCGCGGGCGTAGATCACCCCGCGGACGTTTCCGGAGACCGAGAGGCGCCCGACGTGAATCTCGGCATCGATAGCGGCGCCGTCCCCGATGATCAGCTCGTTCTTCGTGACGACCTTCCCTTTCAGGACGCCGTCGATCCGGAACGTGTCTTCGAACGTGAGGGTCCCCTCGAAGCGGGCGCCCCTGTCGAGAAAGCCGTTGAGGGTGCCGCCCCCCTTCCTCCCGCCGATCATCCGCCTCCTCCGACGAGTCGCTCGAAGAGGCCGATGAGCTGCTCCTCGGAGTAGAAGGAGAGGCGGACTTCCCCCCCCTTCTTCCGTCGCCGGATCTCGACCTTGGTCCCGAGGGAGCGCTGGAGCCTCTGCTCGGCGTCCCGGGTGTCGGGGTCGTTGTCGGGGCTGGTGGCCTTCTTCTTCGGCGCGCCCTCGAGGATTTCCTGGACCCGGGCTTCGGCCGCCCGGACCGACAGCCCCCTGCGGATGAACTCCCTCGCGAGGGTCTCCTGGTCGGCGGCCGACGGGAGGGAGAGGAGCGTGCGGGCGTGGCCGGCCGACAGGAGCCCGTCCTCGACCTGCGCCCGGACCTCCGCGGGGAGCTTGAGAAGCCGCATGGCGTTCGAGACCGTGGTCCGGTCCTTCCCGACCCGTTCGGCGATCTCGTCCTGGGTCATCCCGAACTTGTCCTTCAGGTGCCAGTACGACTCCGCCTCTTCCAT
>CALBDV010000651.1 GCA_937927565.1 uncultured Holophagales bacterium | reverse complement strand
GACCGGGAACGAAACGGTGATCTCCCGGGTCTCAGGACCGCGGGCACCGTGGGTGTGCGAAAGGAGAGAGGGCCGATGACCGGAACCAGTACGGGGAAAGACGCCCGGACGAGCCTCCGGAGCCGGCTTCGCCGAGTGATGGCGGTCGGAGGGCTCATCCTGCTGGCGACGACGGCGACAGGGTGCCAGAAAGTCGTCGACCAGTTCAAGGCGAAGCAGGTCATCCGGAAGGGGAACGCCTACTTCAAGCAGCAGCTCTACGAAGACGCCCTGAAGCAGTACGAAGAGGCGATGAAGCTCGATCCGACCGAGATCCGGATCAAGAAGTTCGTCGCCATGGGCAACATGGCGATCTACAACCCCGGATCGCAGCATCCCAAGGACCTCGCCGCCCTCGAGACCTCGATCAAGTACTTCAAGGAGTACCTGGCCGTGATGCCCGAGGATCAGAATGCGGCGAAGTTCCTCGTCACGACCTACATGAACTCCCGTCGGTACGACGACGCCATCCAGTACTTCAAGGACTGGCTGAAGGTGCACGCCGACGACAAGCAGGCTGTCCAGACCATCGCCATGCTGTACGCCAAGAAGGGCGACTTCGACCAGTCGATGGAGTGGCAGGACAACCTGGCCAAGCTCGACCCGACGAACGCCGAGGTCTTCTACACGATCGGCGTCACCTGCTGGGACAAGTCGTACAACACGCCGATGGACCAGATGGACGGCGAGGCCCGCAAGGCGCTCATCGACCGCGGAATGGTGGCCCTCGAGAAGGCCAACGCCCAGCGCGAGGACTACTTCGAGGCCATGCTCTACGTGAACCTGCTCTATCGGGAGTACGCCAAGCTCGAGAACGACCCGCTCAAGAAGGAGGAGCTCCTCGCCAAGGCCACGGAGTGGCAGCAGAAGGCCCTTGCCGCTCGCGACCGCGTCAAACAGAAAGAGCGCGAGGAAGCGGCAAGGAAGAACCCGCTCGAGGCGATCTGACGGGCCCGGGCGAGAGGACCGCTAACATGTTCGAAACCGCCCTCATCGAGTCCAAGAAACAGCAGGGGACCGGCAGCCGCTGGCTCTCCGTCCCGATGTCCGTCTTCCTGCACATCGTCATCGGCGGGAGCGTTCTGGCCGCTTCGATGTGGTTCATCGAGGACATCCCGGAACCGCCCATCCCGATCACGTTCTATTCCGAGGCCGCTCCGCCTCCCCCGCCGCCTCCTCCGCCGCCGAAGGCGGCCCCGAAAGCCGCGCCCAAGGTCGAGCAGGTCAAGCCCTCGTCGAACGCGTCTCCGATGATGATCCCCGACGTCCTCCCGGTCGCACCGGCGACACCCGACGACTCCTCCGGCACCGAGGGCGGCGTCGAGGGCGGCGTCGAGGGCGGCGTCGAAGGTGGTGTCATGGGTGGCGTCCTCGGCGGGGTGAAGGGTGGCGTCCTCGGCGGCGCGGCCCAGGTCGAAGAGCCCCTCAGGGTCGGCGGCGACGTCAAGGAGCCGGTCGAGATCTCCCGCGTGCAGCCGATCTATCCCGAGGCCGCCCGCAAGGCCCGTCTCCAGGGCATCGTCATCCTCGAGGCGATCATCACGAAGGACGGCAACGTCGAGTCTGTCCGCGTCCTCCGTGGCATCAATCCCCTGCTCGACAACGCCGCGATGCGCGCCGTCCAGCAGTGGAAGTACAAGCCCGCGACCTTCAACGGCCGGCCGGTCCCGGTCTACCTGACCGTGACCGTGACCTTCAGGCTCCAGTAACGATACGCGAACGCGATTCCAAGCGACGCTGAAAGAAAACTAAGGAGGATCTCGCACCATGAATATGGACTTCGCACACATCTGGGGGCAGATGTCGATCTTCGTCAAGATCATCATGGCCATTCTCGTGTTCATGTCGGTCTACTCGCTCGGCGTCTCGCTCGAGCGCTGGTGGACCTTCCGGAACGCGAAGAAGCAGTCCGTGAAGTTCGCCCTCGAGATCGGACCTCTCCTCAAGCAGGAGAAGCTGAAGGAAGCCATCGACCTCGCGAAGAAATACAAGGTCAGCCACGTTGCCAGGGTCGTCTCCCCCGGCCTTCTCGAGTTCGCCTATGAAGCCCACGGCGGAAGCGTCGCCGGCCACGACGTCGTGGCCGCGGCCGAGCGCGCCATCGCCCGCGCGGCCATGATGACGGCAGCGGACATGCGCAAGGGCCTCGGCGGCCTCGCGACGATCGCCACGACGTCGGTCTTCGTCGGCCTCCTCGCGACGGTCGTCGGAATCATCCGCGCGTTCCAGGGCATGGCGACGTCCGGCACGGGCGGCCTCGGCGCGGTCTCGGCGGGTATCGCCGAAGCCCTCATCGGCACCGCGCTCGGCCTCTTCGTCGCCATCCCGGCCGTGTGGCTCTACAACTACTTCATCAACAAGATCGAGCGCTTCAACATCGAGATGTCGAACTCCGCCTCGGAGCTCGTCGACTACTTCATCAAGCGCATGGGCTCCCGGGCGGCCTGAGGAGGGCTCGCCGGGCTCTCCCGGCAAGCCCCCCTCGGTACTGAACGGAGGACACGACGATGGGAATGGAAAACTTCGGGGGCCGGCACGAGACGAAGAGCGAGATCAACGTCACTCCTCTCGTCGACGTCATGCTCGTCCTCCTCATTATCTTCATGGTCATCACGCCCATGCTGCAGAAGGGTAAGCCGGTCATGCTTCCGCAGACCGACCGCCCGGACAAGAAACCCGAGACGGACAAGGAGCTGCTCATCAGCGTCCAGTCCGACAAGATGATCTTCATCGACGCCAAGTGGTACCCGGAGCCGGAGTTCGCCGCGAAGATGCGCGAGTACGGCGAACGCGCCGCCAGCAAGGACGTCCTGATCAAGGCGGACAGGCAGCTCGACTACGGCGACGTCAGGAAAGTCATGCGGATGATCAAGGAAGGCGGATTCGAGAAGATCGCCCTCATCACCGAACGTAAGGCAGAGAGCTAGGAGGGCACGCTATGGGCATGGACGTAGGTGGTCACGATAGCGGCCCTAAGTCGGAGATCAACGTCACGCCCCTCGTGGACGTGATGCTGGTGCTCCTCATCATCTTCATGGTCCTGCAGCCGATGCTCCAGATGGGCTACGAAGTGAACGTACCTCCGAACGCGCCTTCGGACACTCCGCAGCAGGTGAACACGGACCAGATCATCGTCTCCCTGACGACGAGCGGCGAGATCTACCTCAACAAGGAGCGCGTCGACCGCGCCCAGCTGCCGATCCGGCTCCAGGAAGTCCTCAGGAACCGCGGCAACAAGCCGGTCTTCTTCTCCTGCGAGGACGCCGTCAAGTACGACAAGGCCATGGAGATCATGGACATCGTCCGAAACAACGGCGCCAAGAACGTCGGAATCGTCATGGACTGGGTCAACCCCCTCGAGGCGGTCATCCCGCCCGCGGCCGGCTGATTTCCCCGGGCGGCACGGCCGCTCCGAACGGATTCCCCCGTCCCCGGCGCGCGCGCCGGGGACTTTCCTTTTCCAGGCGAGCCGGGAGGAGGATCGCGCGCCTCCGACTCCGCCACGTACCCTCCCGGAAGACGCCTCGGCCCCGGGAGAAGCCCCGCGGCGCCCCTGAGGACCACCCACGTACGCGCCGGTCGAGCCGGCGCCTCGAGGCACCCGGGAATCCCCTGAACGGAGCGAGGCCCCGGACGCCGCCGGGGCCTGGGCCTGGACCTGGGGGCTCCAGCTCGGAAAGACGCCGGAAGCGGCGTCCGCGGGTCAGAGAAGCGTCGCGATGACGAGAGCGATGACCGACATCAGCTTGAGGAGGATGTTCAGCGAGGGGCCCGAAGTGTCCTTGAACGGGTCTCCGACCGTGTCGCCGACGACGGCCGCCTTGTGCGGCTGGGACCCCTTGTAGTACTTCCGCCCGTCGATCTCGACGCCTTCCTCGAACATCTTCTTCGCGTTGTCCCAGGCGCCACCCGAGTTCGACTGGAAGATCGCGAGGAGGACACCGGTCGCCGTCACGCCGGCGAGAAGGCCGCCCAGCATCTCGGCACCGGACCCCAGCCCGAGGAGCCTCGGTCCGAACCCGATGGCCACGGGGACGATGACCGCGAGAAGGCCCGGAGCGACCATCTCCTTGATCGCGGCCGTCGTGGAGATCTCGACGCACTTGCCGTACTCGGCCTTTCCGAGCGCGTCCTCGAAGACCAGCTGGTCCTCGACCGGCCAGTCCTTGAAGTCCTTCCCGGAGTGGGCGTCCATCGCGAAGATCGCCGCCTTGAGCGCCGGAATGTCCGTGAATTGCCTGCGGACTTCCTGAATCATGGCCATCGCCGCCCGGCCAACGGCAGCCATCGCCATCGACGAGAAGAGGAACGGCATCATGGCGCCGATCAGAAGGCCGGCCATGACCTCCGCCTTGGAGACGTCGATCGCCTTCAGATGGGCCGCCGTCATGAAGGCGCCGAAGAGGGCGAGCGCCGTCAGAGCCGCGGAGGCGATCGCGAAACCCTTCCCGATGGCGGCGGTCGTGTTCCCGACGGCGTCCAGCTTGTCGGTCCGGCGCCGCACGTCCTTCGGCAGCTCGGCCATCTCGGCGATGCCACCGGCGTTGTCGGAGATCGGGCCGTAGGCGTCGACGGCGAGCTGGATGCCCGTGTTCGAGAGCATGCCGACGGCGGCGATCGCGATGCCGTAGAGCCCGCCGAAGTGGAACGCGCCGATGATCGAGGCGGCCAGGATCAGGATCGGCCAGGCCGTCGAGCGCATCCCGACGCCGAGGCCCGCGATGATGTTCGTCGCCGCGCCGGTCACCGACTGGCGGACGATCGACAGCACCGGCCCGGTGCCCGTTCCGGTGTAGTGCTCGGTGAGCATGCCGATCGCGAGGCCGGCGACGAGGCCGATGACCGTCGAGAAGAAGATCCCCAGTGAGGTGATGGTCCTCTCGTGGCCGTAGAGCAGGTCCTGGAAGACGAAGCTCTCGGGGAGCATTCCCCGGATGATGAAGAAGGAGAGGACGACCATCACGATCGACGAGCCGAACTCGCCGGTGTTGAGCGCCCGCTGGGGCGAGCCGCCCTCCTTGACCCGGACGAAGAACGTCCCGCCGATCGAGGTCAGGATTCCGACCCCCGCGAGCGCGAGCGGGAGGAGGACGGCCGACAGGCCGTCGAACCCGTCGGCGGTGAAGGGCTCCCCGGTACCGAGCCGTCCGGCCATGAACGCAGCGCCGAGGACCATCGAACCGACGATCGAGCCGACGTAGGACTCGAAGAGGTCGGCCCCCATACCCGCGACGTCGCCGACGTTGTCACCGACGTTGTCGGCGATCGTGGCGGGGTTCAGCGGATGGTCTTCGGGGATCCCGGCCTCGACCTTACCGACGAGGTCGGCGCCGACGTCGGCCGCCTTCGTGTAGATGCCTCCGCCGACCCGGGCGAAGAGGGCGATCGAGCTGGCGCCGAAGGAGAAGCCCGTGATGACCGTGATCGTCCTGTTCACGTCCCCGTCGAAGAACTTCGAGAAGAGGAGGAAGCAGGTCCCGAGACCCAGGACGCCGAGACCGACGACGCCCATTCCCATCACCGAGCCACCCGCGAAGGCGATCTCGAGGGCCGGTCCGAGCCCTCGACGGGCCGCCTGGGTCGTACGGACGTTCGCCTTCGTCGCGACCTTCATTCCGATCAGGCCCGCGAGGGCCGAGCAGAGGGCCCCCGCGATGAACGCGACCGCGACGAGAGGGTGGGATTCCTTCTGCAGGGCGCCCGAGACGCCGAGGAGGATCGCCACGACGACGACGAAGACCGCGAGGACCCGGTACTCGGCCCGCAGGAACGCCATGGCGCCCTGCTGGATGGCGGCGGCGATCTTCACCATCCGCTCGTTGCCCGGGTCCTGACGGGAGACCCAGGACGATTTCAGCCACGTGTACAGGAGACCGGCGAGCCCGAGCACCGGGATGATGTAGAGCAGCGTCTCTGCGTTCATGCGCCTCCGCTCCGAAATGAGGTCTTCGGGAGCCGGAAGGCTCCGAGCCGGCGGATGGTCTCACGCTCGGCCCGCGAGGCCAAGACGCCCCCGCCCGGGGCCGGGAGCGACCACCCGGCCCCGGTCCCTCCACGGCCCGAGGATCGAGCCTCCTTCTTTCAGAGGAGAGCCGAGAAGACCTCGTTCGACAGGAGGACCCCCGAGCGGGTCAGCCTCACGCTCCCCCGCTCGCGGGTCAGAAGGCCCGCCGTGAAAGCGTCCTGCAGGCGGGCGCGGTCGGAGGCGGGCAGGGTCGCAACGGCCTCGGCATAGGCGGACTCGGAGACGCCGGGAGTCATCCGGAGGCCGAGGAGGACCCGCTCGCGGAGAGCCTCGTCGGCGGGGAGCGTCTCTTCCGAGGCAAAAGCGGTTCCTGCCGTCCCGACGGCCTGCAGGTAGGCCGGGATCGACCCGCTGTTCGTCCGACGAGTGACGCCGTCGAACGAAGCAGCGGAGACCCCGAGCGCAACGACGGGCTCGCGTCTCCAGTACTTCAGGTTGTGGCGGCTCTCCTCGCCGGGCGACGCCCAGTTGGAGGTCTCGTAGCGCATCAACCCTCCGGCCGCGCACAGGTCGTCGACCAGCTCCCACCGGGCGACCATCTCCTCGTCCCCGGCGAAGAGGCCCGGAGACGCCTCCCTCATCGCGACGAGCCGGGGAGCCTTCTCCATCTCGAGCAGGTAGACCGAGACGTGGCGGACACCCGCGGCGAGGATCGCGTCGAGGCTCCGGCGGAGGCTCTCTCTCGACTGGCCGGGAATCCCGATCATGAGGTCCGCCGAGACCCGGAGGCCGCGGGCCACGGCCCGGCGGAGCGCGTCGAGCGCGCCTGAAGCATCGTGGCGCCTCTCCAGCGGCTCGAGCTCGCCGTCGCTGAGGGACTGGACGCCGATCGACAGCCGGTTCACGCCGAGTTCGACGAGGGCCGCGAGGCGCCGGTCGTCGAGGTCGTCCGGGTTCGCCTCGGCGGTCACCTCGGCTCCAGCCGCAACCCCGAACGCCTCCCGGAGGGCGGCGAGGACCCGGTCCAGGCTCGAGGGCTCGACGTAGGACGGCGTCCCGCCGCCGAAGTAGACCGTGTCCAGGGGCCCTTCGACCTCCCCTGCGCGAGTCCGGGCCTCCCGGACGACGGCATCGAAGTACAGCTTCTCCGTCTCCCGCCCCGTGACGGCGACGAACGAGCAGTACGTGCAGCGATGGGCGCAGTAGGGGACGTGGACGTACGCGCCGGGACGGCCCTTCACGAGCCGAGGAGTGCGCGAAGCCGGTCGTCGCGGGACGGAGCACCGGCGGCGCCGAGGAGGCGCTCCACGTACTTTGCCAGGACGTCGACCTCGACGTTCAGGAGGTCTCCCGGCCGGCGCCTGGAGAGGGTCGTGGCGTGGAACGTCTCCGGGATGACCGCAACGCGAAGCTCCTCGGCATCGAGCGAGGAAACCGTGAGGGAGATCCCGTCGAGGGCGATCGAACCCTTCTCCACGACGTATCGCGACCACGCCTCGCCGATCCGGATCCCGAGGGTCCAGAAGCTGCCCGAGCTCTCGAGGCGGTTCACGGGGGCCGTCGAATCGACGTGACCCTGGACGACGTGCCCGCCCATCCGGGCCCCCACGGCCAGGGCCCGCTCGAGGTTCACCGCGTCGCCCGGCCGGAGCGTTCCGAGCGTCGAGCGGTCGAGGCTCTCGGCGGAAACGTCGAACCGCAGAACACCCTCGCCTCCGCCGGGGACCAACGTCAGGCAGACGCCGGAGACGCAGATGCTCTCACCGCGGGTGACGTCGCCCCAGGCGTCCGGTGCCTCGAGATCCAGGAGCGCGCCTCCGGCCTGCCGCCTGAGGGTCCGCACCTCGGTGCACGACTCGACGAGCCCGGTGAACACGCCGCGATCCTACGCCGCTCCCGGCCACGAGATCCGGCCGGTGACCCGGAAGCCGTCCCCGAGCAACGCCAGCTGGAGGTCTGCCAGGCGAGGCGCCTCGGCCAGGGTTGCGTAGCCTGCGCCGGAAAGGGCGGTCGGCGCGGTTCGCCCGCCGAGGAGGAGCGGGCCGTGGTAGGTCGTCACCCTGTCGGCGAGACGCGCCTCGACGAAACCCCACGCCGTCTCGCCACCCCCTTCCACGAGGAGCGACCGGACCTCGACCGCGGCCAGTACGGCCAGAAGCGCCGGGAGGTCGACGCGGCCGGCTCGGCCGGACGGGAGCGACAGGACCCGAACGCCGCGCTCCCGGAACGGGCCGAGCCGCGGGTCGTCCCCTTCCACAGCCGTCGCGAGCCAGGCCTCGCCCGGGGCCTCCGGCGAGAAGACCCGTGCCTGTGCATCGACCCGCAGGCGTCCGTCCACGACGACGCGGCGGTGGGGCAGGATCGAGTGGTTCAGGCCGGCCCGGCGCGTCAGGAGAGGGTCGTCCGCCAGGACGGTCCCGGCTCCGACGAGGATCGCGTCGCACTCCTCTCGAAGTCGCATCCCATCCGCCCGGGCCTCCTCTCCGGTGATCCACCGGCTCTCCCCCGTCACGGTCCCGATTCTCCCGTCGAGGGTCGCGGCCCACTTCAGGTGGACGAACGGGCGCCCGTTCCGGACCGAAACGAGGAAGGGCTCGTTCAGCCTCTCGGCCCGCGCAGCGAAGAGACCGGTTTCCGTCGCGACTCCGGCGGATCGGAGCCACTCGCGTCCCTTCCCCGCCGTCCGGGGGTCGGGGTCGAGCGTCGAGAAAACGACACGGGCGACACCGGCTGCGACGAGCGCCCCGGCGCAGGGCGGAGTCCTCCCTTCGTGCGCGCACGGCTCCAGGTTCACGACGACCGTCGCGCCCCGGGCTCGGCTTCCCGCCTCGGCGAGGGCGACGACCTCGGCGTGCGGCCCCCCCGCACGGTCATGCCAACCCTCTCCGACGATCTCCCCTCCCGAGGCGACGACGACGGCGCCGACGCGCGGGTTCGGAGACGTCGAATATCGCCCTCTGTCGGCGAGCTCGAAGACCCGCTCGAAGGCGGCGGCGAGGTCAGTCATCGATGAGGGCCGACGCGAAGCTGGCCGGGTCGAAATCGAGAAGGTCGTCGACCGTCTCGCCGACCCCGACGTACCGGACCGGGATCGCCAGCTCGCGAACGATCGCGAGGATGACTCCCCCTTTCGCCGTCCCGTCCATCTTCGTCAGCACGAGCCCCGTGACGCCCGCGGCTCTCAGGAACTCGCGCGCCTGCGCGAGCCCGTTCATTCCCGTGACCGCGTCGAGGACGAGGAGGACCTCGTGAGGCGCCCCTTCGATCTCCCGCGCGGCGATCCGGCGGATCTTGGAAAGCTCCTCCATGAGGTTGTGCTTGGTATGGAGCCGCCCCGCCGTGTCGATGAGGAGCAGGTTCGCGCCGCGGGACTTGGCCATGGAACAGGCGTCGAAGACGACGGCGGCCGGATCCGCGCCCGGACGGTGCTTGACGAGGGGGATTCCGATCCTCTCCGCCCAGACCTCGAGCTGCTCGATCGCGGCTGCGCGGAACGTGTCGGCCGCGGCAAGCACCGGCTTTCCGCCGGCCGCCGCCGCGCGTGCGGCGAGCTTGGCGGCGGTCGTCGTCTTTCCCGTCCCGTTCACCCCAACCATGAGGATGACGCGCGGCTGACCGGGCGCCGGGGACCCGACCGGGGGTCCCGGCAACGAGAGGCGCCGCTCGATCTCGGCCTTCAGGACCCGGCGGACGACGTCGGACTCCCCGGCGTCCCGCCGGCCCGCTTCGACCCTTACCGCCTCCACGAGCTCGGCAGCGGTCGTCGGGCCGACGTCGGCAGCCAGCAGCGCATCCTCCAGTGCGACGAGGGCCTTCGGGTCAGGCGAGAAGCGGGCCTTGATCGCTTCGCCGACCCGCGCGACGAGCTCGGTGTGGGTCATGAAGAGCCCGCGCTTCAGGCGGGCCATCAGCGACGGCTTGGAGTCCTCGACCACGGCGTTCGCCCCTCTTCAGCCGATCTCGGAAAAGAGCTTCTCGCGCGCAGCGGCGAGCAGCGGCCGCGCCACCGACGGGATCCCCCCCCGTCCGAACAGGGCGAGGATGAAGTAACCGTCCTTGATGGAGGTCGCCAGGACCCGCCCGGCTTCGAAGTCGAAGTCGACCTCGGTCACCTCTCCGAGGCCGCCTCCGGCCGCCGCCCGTCCGAGCTCCGTCGTCCAGACCGAGTGGTACGCCCCGAACGTCTCGAGGAGATCCCGGTCGCCGACGCTGGCGACTTCCTGCCCCTGCGGGTCGAGGAAGGCGACGGCCCGGGCTTCGGGCGCGCCGAGAACCGGTCGGAGGACGTCGTCGAAGTTCATCGGTCCCTTCCTGTCAGGCCCGCTTCCCCGCCGAGGAAGCGCCGGGCCTTCTTCGCCTCGTCGCTGTCCGGCGCCGACTGGACGGTCCGCTCCATGTAGCGGACGGCCAGGTCGCGCCGGTCGGTCGTCAGGAGGCAGAGCGCCGCGTTGTAGTTCGCCACCGGGTCCTTTGGATCCTCTCGCAGGATGAGGAGGAAGTCCTCGAGGGCGCCCCGGAAATCCTCCAGCTTCATCCGGGCGAGGCCCCGTTCCCGGATCGCCTTCGTGTAGCCGGGATCATCCGCGAGGACCGTCGTCAGCTCCCGCTCCGCGTCCGCCCAGCGGAGCTGCCGTCCCCGCAGAAGCGCCAGGTTGAAGCGGGCGTTGACGTGTTCGGCGGACTTCGGACGCGCGAGGACGGCCTCGAAGTCCTTCTCGGCGTCCTCGAGATTGCCCGCCTCCATCGCCGCAACCCCGCGATTGTTGAGCGGCTCGATGAGGTTCGGGTCCAGCCCGATCGCCTCCGTGAAGAGCTTCGTCGAGTTACGGTAGTCCTTCTTGTAGAGGAGGGCGAGCCCGAGGGCGTTCGCGACCTCGGCGTTCCTCGGGTAGGCCGACCGGGCCTGGTTGAGCATGAGGATCGCCTCGTCGACACGCCCTTCGCGCAGCAGGGCCAGCCCCTGTCGGAAGTCCACGAGGTCGGCCGTGAGCGCGCTGGGCTCGCGGGCCGTCTGATCCGCCTCCAGCGCGCTCCTGCAGCCGGAGGACAGCAGGACCGCAACGAGCGCTGCGACGAGAGCCCTCCCCCTCACGAGACCGCCTGGCGGGCCGCCTCGCCCACGACCTCGAGGTCGTGGGTGGCGAGCGCCTGCTCGAGCGCGTCGGTCACCCGGATGTCGTACCGGGTCCCGGCGAACGTCTTGATGCGGGAGACGACGTAGTCGCTCTTCATCGCCTTCTGGTAAGGGCGCGACGTCGTCATGGCGTCGAACGTGTCGGCCACGGAGATGATTCTTGCGAGCATCGGGATCTCCTCGGCCGTGAGCCCTTCCGGGTACCCGGTCCCGTCCCATTTCTCGTGGTGGTACTTCATTCCCGGGATGATCCACTTCAGCTGCGGGATCTGCCCCATGATCAGGGCGCCCTTCACGGGATGGAGCTTCATGACCTCGAACTCCTCGTCGGTCAGTGCGGTCGGCTTGCGCAGGATCCGGTCGTCGATGCCGATCTTGCCGACGTCGTGCAGGAGCGCGGCGATGCGCACCTTCCGCACCTCGTCCGCCGGAAGTCCGAGGTGCCGTGAGATCGCGACGGAATAGCGGGCGACGCGCTCCGAGTGGCCACGAGTGTAGGGGTCCTTCGCGTCGACCGCCGCAGCGAGCGCGCGGATCGAGTTCAGGAAGAGCTCCTGGTTCTCGCGGGCCGCGAGCTTCAGCTTCTCGACCGACTTCTCGAGCTCGCCACCCATGTGGTTGAAACCTTCCGCCAGCTCGGCCAGCTCGAAGGTACCGGGAACGTCGACGCGCTGGGAGAGGTCCCCCTCGGACATCTTGCGGACCGACTCGGCCAGCGCGCGAACGGGACGCGAGAGCGCGTTGGCGGCGAGGATCGCCACAGCCACGGCGAACGCGATCGCGAGGGCCGCCACCAGCCACGACGTCTGTGTCATCTGGGTCGCCGCCGCGAAGGCGCGAGCGACGTCCTTCTCGACGAGGACGCCCCAGTCCGGCAGATTCGGCGCGGGGCCTACGGGCGAAACCGTCCCGAGAACGCGGCGGGCCGTCGCTCCCTCTCCGCGCGAATACGTTCGCGTGAGGCGAACCGGATGCTGGACGAACTCGGAGACGAGCTCCACCTCCAGGAGGGGTTTCCTGCCGCTCACGGCCGCGGCGTCACTCGCAAGGACGAGGTTCCCACGCCGGTCGACGACGTAGGCGACGAGGTCGCGCTTCTTCTCGAGCTCCAGGAGCGCCCGGATCGGGCCAAGCGAAACGAACGCCTCCACCACTCCGATGACGCCCCCGTCGGGCACGGACACCGGCACCGCCATGACGATTCCGGGATCGGGCAGCGACGGGACACGCAGGGCTTCCCCGACGTACACGGAGCCGCGCAACGCTGCCTCGAACGCCCGGGCCAGCTCCTCTTCCAGAGCGACGTCGATCTGCGCGGGCTGGATGACCCCTCCCAGGCGGTCGGCGTCGAGTGCCCGCAGCACGAGAAAGCTCGGCTCGGCGTCGCGGTATCGCGCGATGAGTGCCGTCCGCCCGACGAAGGCGAACGGGTCCCGTTCAGGCGCCACGGCCCGGGCCAGCTCCAGGCCGTCTCCGATCTTCGTGACCTGGACGAGCATCCGCAGCAGGAAACCCTCGATCCCGTCCGAGAGCGTCACGGCGCTTCGCGTCAGGTACTGCTTCTCGGCCGTCTCGAGCGCCTCGCGGTTGATCGAAACGAGCCGCATCGCCGAGAAGGCGAGGGGCACGATCGACACGACGACGAGGGTCGCAATCAGGGCGGTGACGATCCGCAGCCGGGGCCTTCGGGGAATCGGGATCACCCGTGGATTCTAGCTGCCGCCTCCGTCCGGAAGGCTCGCGACCAGCTCTTCGGCCGTGACCCGCTCGAGGCGAGGTCGTCCCGGCCCGGACAGCAGGACGTCGCGCAGCCCCAGCCGGTCCCTCTTCTTGTCGGCCTCGAGGAGGGCCGGCCAGTCGCGGCGGACGGCTCGCGTGAGCCTCGGAGGCTTCAGGAGCCTCATCGCGAGCTCCTCGATCCGAGCCGCCGTCCGCATCGGGAGCAGCCCTCGAGCCGACGAAAGCCGGGTCGCGGCGAGGAGCCCCAGCGCGACTGCCTCTCCGTGCCGCAGCCGGTACCCCGAGGCCCCTTCGAGGGCGTGCGCAACCGTGTGGCCCAGATTCAGCGTGTGACGCAGGCCGAGGGCCTCGTCGGGGTCGCGCGAGACGACACCCGCTTTCACGCGCAGCGACCGCTCGATCGCCTCGGCCACGGCGACTTCGTCCCGCGCGGCCAGGGCGTCCACGAGACCGGGGAGACGCCTCCAGAACGAGATCGACAGGAGGGCGCTCTTGACGACCTCCGCGAGCCCCGAGCGGTAGTCTCGCCCGGACAGCGACGAGAGGAGCCGCGGGTCGACGCAGACGAGACGGGGATGGTGAAAGGTCCCCGCGAGGTTCTTCCCCGCCGGGAGGTTCACGGCCGTCTTTCCCCCGAGCGCGCTGTCGGCGGCTGCCAGGAGCGTCGTCGGCACCTGAACGACGGGAACACCCCGGAGGGCGAGTGACGCCGCGAGCCCCGCCACGTCGCCGACCGTTCCCCCTCCGAACGCGACGACGCCCCCGTCGCGCGTCAGCCCCCGCCGGGACATCTCCGAGAGAAGCTTCCCGAGGACGGTCCAGCTCTTGGCGGCCTCGCCGTCCGGAACGAGGAGAGGCTCCGGGTCGAGCGCGGACATCCCTTCGAGCGATTCCGAGAGGCGCCGCCCCTGTGCCGCAAGGACGGGCACCGACGAGACGACGAGCCAGCGCCCGGGAGCGATCCGTCCGAGCGCGTCGGGAAGGCGCGCGAGCGCCCCGACGCCGACGCACACCTCGCACGGGACGCCGGCAGCGGCGAAACGGAACACCCTTGTTCCGCGTGCGTCAGGAAGGCTTCGGTACGACATCCACGGCACGCCGGATCCCCAGCTCGACGAGCTGCGCGTCCGAGACCGGGCCGGGCGATTCCGTCATGAGGCAGCTCCCCGAGGCGGTCTTCGGGAACGCGATCACGTCTCGGATCGACGAGGAGCGCGTCAGGATCATCAGCATCCGGTCGAGGCCGAGGGCGAGTCCGCCGTGCGGCGGCGCGCCGAACCGGAAGGCGTCGAGAAGGAAGCCGAACTTCGCCTTCGCCTCCTCCGGCCCGATGCCGAGCGTCGCGAAGACCTTCGACTGGACCTCGGGCTGGTGGATCCGGATCGACCCGCCGCCGAGCTCCATCCCGTTCAGGACGACGTCGTAGGCCCGGGCGTGGACCTTGCCGGGATCGGAATCGAGGAGAGGCACGTCCTCGGGCCGGGGCGACGTGAACGGGTGGTGCATCGCGTACCAGCGGCCGTCGTCCGCATGCCACTCGAGGAGCGGGAAGTCCGTCACCCAGAGGAACTCGTAGCGCCCCTCGGGAACGAGCTTCTCCTCGCGCGCGAGCTTCACGCGAAGGCTCCCGAGGACGTCGTTGACGGTCGAGGACTTCCCGGCCACGACGAGGAGGAGATCGCCCTCGCCGGCGCCGAGAGCCCCGCGTGCGGCGGCGACCGTCGCGTCGTCGAGGAGCTTCTTGCCGTTCGAGTTCCAGCCGCCCGGGAGGTCCGCCTGGAGCTTGATCCAGACGAGGCCCGACGCCCCGAGCTGTTTCGCCGCGACCTCGAGGTCGTCGAGGCGCTTCCTCGCAAAAGCGGCACCGCCGGGAATGGCGATCCCCTTCACTCTCTCGGCCGACCGGAGGATTTCGGAGGGCGAGGCGGAGAAGTCGAGAGTCCTCAGCTCCAGTCCGTATCGCGTGTCGGGCCTGTCGATACCGAACCGCTCCACCGCTTCGGCGTACGTCATCCGCGGGAAGCGCGCCGGGCAGGGAATCCCGTAGGCCGGGAAGACCGCCGCGAAGATCTTCTCGATGAGGGCGTAGATCGTCTCCTCGTCGGGAAACGACAGCTCCAGGTCGACCTGGGTGAACTCGGGCTGCCGGTCGGCGCGCAGGTCCTCGTCGCGGAAGCACCGGGCCATCTGGTAGTAGCGCTCGACTCCCGCGACCATCAGGAGCTGCTTGAAGAGCTGCGGCGACTGCGGAAGGGCGTAGAACTCGCCCGGGTGGACGCGCGACGGGACGAGGAAGTCGCGGGCCCCCTCGGGGGTCGACTTCGTCAGGATCGGCGTCTCCACCTCGAGGAACCCCTCCTCGTGGAGGACCTGGCGGATCCGGAACGTCACGTCGCTGCGCTTCACGAGGTTCGCCGTCATCTCCGGCCGTCGAAGGTCGAGGTATCGGTACTTGAGCCGGATGTCCTCCGAGGCCTTCACGCCGTCCTCGATCGGGAATGGCGGCGTCTCGGCCCGGTTGAGGACCTCGAGCGCGGTGGCGCGCAGCTCCACCTCGCCCGTCGGCATCTCCGCGTTCTTCGCCGAACCCTCTCGAAGGAGGACCTGGCCCGTCACGGCGAGGACGAACTCGCCGCGCAGCTCCTTGGCGCGCGCCAGCAGCTCCGGCGACGGGAGGAATTCCGCGTCGAAGACGATCTGCAGAACGCCCGAGCGGTCGCGCAGGTCGACGAAGACGAGCTCGCCGTGGTCGCGACGGCGGTGGACCCAGCCCTTGACGAGAACGGTCTGTCCGGCGTGCTCGCTTCGAAGGGAACCGGCGGGAATGCGAAGTACGGAAGCGGTCACGCGTCTTCTCCCTTCAGGACACGAGGAAGGTCCGCGAGCGGGACCTCCCGCTGCGACCTCTCGACGAGGTCCTTCACGATGGCGATGCCCGCCTCGCGCTCCCTCCCGCCGACGAGGACCGCCGTCCGGCAGCCCCTTTTCGAGGCGGCCTTGAGCCCGGCGCCCGGGCCCTTTCCGGCGGGGTCGAAGTCGACGGCGATTCCGGCACGGCGCAGCTCGCCCGAGAGCGCGAGCGCCGCGGCGCGGTCGGACGGCTCGATGGCAACGAGGGCGACCGGGGCGAACCCCTCGATCGCGGCCCTGCGGAACTCGTCGGGGAGGACGTCGACGAGACGGTCCTCGCCGATGGCGAAGCCGATGCCGGGCGTCTTCGGCCCGCCGAGGTCCGACACGAGGCGGTCGTACCGTCCGCCGCCGAGGAGGGCATCCTGCGCTCCGAGCCCTTGCGCGGTCACCTCGAAGACGGTGCGCGTGTAGTAGTCGAGGCCGCGCACGAGCCTCGGCTCGACGCGATACGGAATCCGTTCCGCGTCGAGAAGCGCGAGAAGCTCTTCGTGGTGCGCGAGCGAGGCGGGATCGAGGTGGTCGAGAACGCGTGGCGCCGCGGCCAGGATCTCCGCCAGCGAGCGATCCTTCGTGTCGAGGACTCTCAGCGGGTTCTCGCGAAGACGCCGCCGGTCGTCCTCTCCCATCTTCTCCTCGTGCCCCATGAGGTACGTGCGAAGCGCCTCCACGTAGGCCGGCCGCGAATCCTCGCTCCCCACGCTGTTGAGCGACACGGAGAGACCCGTGAAGCCGAGCCGGCCGAGGAGATCGAACAGCATGACGAGCAGCTCGGCGTCCGTGGCCGGGTCCGCCGCGCCGAGCACCTCGGCGCCGATCTGCCGGAACTCGCGGTAGCGTCCCTTCTGTGGCCGCTCGTAGCGGTACTGCGGACCGACGTAGTAGAGCTTCTTCACCCCGCCCGCCTGAGGCATCCCGTGCTCGATGAACGCCCGCGCCACTCCCGCCGTGTTCTCGGGCCGGAGGGACACCTCGCGCCCGCCGCGGTCGGTGAAGGAGTACATCTCCTTGTGGACGATGTCCGACGCCTCGCCCACGCTCCGCACGAAGAGCTCCGTCGGCTCGAGGGAGGGAGTGCGGATCTCGTCGTAGCCGTACAGGGAGAAGACGGTCCGCGTCGTCTCCTCGAGCCGGTTCCAGACACGGGTTTCGGGCGGGAGCAGGTCCCGCATCCCCTTGACGCTCGTGATCATCGGGGCTGACCTTCCGTCAGAGGACCGGCACCGCGACGGGAAGAGCCCGCCCGCGCCGTTCGTCCTCTCGGAGGTACTCCTCCTTGTAGTCGAGGTAGTTCTTCCAGTAGAAGTCGAGTCCCAGGGCCTCGGCTTCCGTCAAATCCCGCCGGTATCGCGCGGGGCTTCCGGCCCAGAGCGTCCGGGGCGCGACGACGGTACCGCCGAGGACCACGGCGCCCGCCGCGACGAGAGCCCTCTCTCCGATATCGGCACCGTCGAGGATCGTCGCGTTCATCCCGACGAGCGCACCCCGCCGGATCGTGCACGCGTGGACGACGCAGTTGTGACCGAGCGTCACTTCCTCCTCCAGGAGGAGCGGTCCGACGTCCCTCGTCACGTGAAGCGTCGAGTTGTCCTGCACGTTCGTCCGCGCGCCGATCCGGATCGAGCAGCAGTCTCCACGCACCACCGAACCGTACCAGATGGAGACGTCGTCGCCGAGGACGACGTCCCCGACGACCGCGGCCGTCTCGGCGAGAAAGACCCTCTCGCCGATGACCGGACGGGCTCCCATGTACGGCCGGATGATCATCGATTCCTCACGGGCCGGGGACGATACCAGATGGAGCGACGGTGCACCGAAATCTGTGCACCGTGGACGGAAGGTGGAAGGGGCACGGAGTTCCGGTTCGACGAGGGGAGGAACGCACAGGGTTTTCCTCAGCCCCTCTGCAATCCTTCACGTTGTCTTCATCTCGGCGATCAATGTGTGAACACGCTGCACTGCCGCAGGCACGCATCTTGAACGCCGGAAGGCGAGGTCCCGCATCACGCGATTCCGCAACGTGATCCGCCGGGATCTCCCGGGAAGGAGCCGACTTGCGACGCAGCTGCGTCAGGTGCGCCCGCGCGCCGCACCGGCGGCCGCGGCGAGAAGCTGCCTCGCCTGACGTCGGGCGGCGTCCGTGAGGGATGCACCCGCGAGGAGCGACGCGATCGCCTCGACACGCCCTTTCTCGTCGAGCTCCGTCACCACCGTCCTCGTGCGCCCGCCGGAGACTTCCTTGCGGACCGCGAGGTGGCGATCTCCCGCCGCCGCGACCTGCGCGAGGTGCGTCACGACGAGGATCTGCTCGCGCGCGGCGAGGGCTCTCAGCTTCAGTCCGACGGCCTCGGCCGTCGCGCCGGAGACACCCGCGTCGACCTCGTCGAAGACGAACGTCCGCACGGGGCCTCCGCGACGGCTCCCGCGCCGGACGTCGCGCGAGGCCTCCGCCTCCGCGAGTGCGGCCGCGACGGCGAGCTGGACGCGGGAGAGCTCGCCGCCGGACGCGATCTTCGCGAGGGAGCGGTGCGGTTCCCCCGGGTTGGGGGCGAATGAGAGCGTGACGACGTCGACCCCGTGCGGGCCGAAGGCGACGCGCTCCTCTCCCGCCAGCAGAAGACTGTCGGGCGCGGCCTTCCGCGAGACGTCGACGCGGAACGCCGACGAGAGGAACGCGAGGTCGGCGAGCTGCTTCTCCACCGCCTTCCCTAGCCGCGGCGCGGCGGCCGTTCGCGCCGCGGAGAGGTCGAGCGCCGCCGTCGCGAAAGCGGCGAACGCCTCGGCGGCGGCATTCTCCGCCTTGCGGAGCGCTCCCTCCAGATCGGCCAGCTCGTCCCGCTCCCGGCCGACGGCCTCGCGGTACGCGAGGACCTCTTCGAGCGTCGCCCCGTACTTCCGCTTCAGCTTCGCGAGGACGTCGAGCCGCTCGACGACGGCCGCCAGCCGCGCCGGGTCGGCCTCGAGCCTCTCGAGGTCGCGCGACGTCGACGCGGCGACGTCCGAGACGCGGTCGATCAGCTCGTCGACGATCGCGAGGCGTCCCGTGGCGTCCGGATCGACCTCGGCGAGGGCCGCGAAGGTCCGCCTCAGCGCGGTCAGCGCCGGCAGGGCGCCTCCCTCGTCCGATTCGAGAGCTGCGATGGCGTCCGCCAGGAGCCGCCCGCGCTTCTCGACGCTCGAGAGCCCCGCCTTCTCGCGCTGCAGGAGGTCCTCCTCGCCGGCCACGGGCGCGGCGCGGTCGATCTCCGCGATCCGGAACTCGAGGACCTCGAGGCGTGCGGGGCCGTCCTTTCCGAGCGCAGCGATCCGCTCGCGGTCGGCATCCTTCTCCTTCCAGAACGCGTGGAGCCGCTCGACGATCTCCGTCCTCTCCGAGAGCGCGCCGAACCGGTCGAGGAGCTCGCGCGGTGCCGCGGGGTCGAGGAGCTCCCTCGCCTCGGCCTGGCCGTAGAGGACGAGGAGGCGCGGCGCCAGCTCGGCGAGCGTCCGCAGTGCGGCCGGCGAGCCGTCGATGAAGAGGCGTCCCTTCCCGCTCGAGGAAACCTCGCGCCTCACGACGACCTCGGCCGGTCCGCGGGCGCCCGGCTCCCGCAGGCCCGCGGCGGCAAGGGCGGTCACCACGGCCGGATCGTCCGTCTCGAACGACCCCTCCACGACGAGGCGTTCCGCCCCTCCCCGGACGAGCGTCGCATCGGACCTCTCCCCCGAGAGGAGGGAGAGCGCGTCGACGACGAGGGACTTCCCCGCTCCGGTCTCGCCCGTCAGGACCGTCAGGCCGGTGTCGAGCGCGACGTCGACGTCCTCGAGGACGGCCAGGTCCCGGACACGGAGGGTACAGAGCACGGTCTTAGCGGGAGGCTCGGTCCTTCAGCCAGCGGAGCGTCATCGCGAGGCCGATCGCCGTCGCGCCCGTCGCGTAGCCCGCGTGCTCGCGCTCGAAGTAGGCCGTCGGGGCGATGTCCACGTGGGCCCACGGGGTCTTCGGGTCGACGAACTCCTTCAGGAAGATCGCGCCGTTGATGGAGCCGCCGTACCGTCCGCCGGTGTTCTTGAAGTCGGCCCAGTCGGAGCGGATGTTCTCCCTGTAGTCGTCCCAGAGCGGAAGGCGCCAGAGCCGCTCGTCGGTCCGCTCTCCCGCAGAGATCAGCGCGGCGGCGAGCTCCTCGTGGTCTGTGAAGAGGACGGACGCCTCCAGGCCGAGAGCGACGACCGCCGCGCCTGTGAGCGTCGCGTAGTCGACGATGACGGAGGGCGAGAATTCTTTCGCGTAGTCGAGGGCGTCGGCGAGGACGACGCGCCCCTCCGCGTCGGTGTTGTCGATCTCGGCCGTCTTGCCGTTGCGGAACGTCACGATGTCGCCCGGCTTGTAGGCGGAGCCCGACGGCATGTTCTCGGTGAGCGGGGCGAGGGCGACGACGTTCACGGGCAGGCCGAGCTCTGCGGCCGCGAGGACGGCTCCGCACGCCGTGGCCGCGCCCATCATGTCCCACTTCATGTCGCCCATCTTGTCGGACGGCTTGATCGAGATGCCGCCCGAGTCGAACGTGACGCCCTTGCCGACGAGGACGACGGGCTTCTCTCCCTTCTTCCCTCCGCGGTGCTCCAGGATCACGAACCGGGGCTCCTCGGCGGCGCCCCGGCTGACGGCGAGAAGGCCTCCCATCCGCTCGGCCTCGATCTGCTTCTTCCCGAGGACCGTCGCCTTCACGCCGCGCTTCCTCGCGGCCGCCTTCACGGCGTCGGCGAACATCCTCGGGACCATGTCGTTCGACGGCGTGTTCCCGAGGTCGCGCACGAACGTCGCCATCGCGGCCACCTTCGAGGCCTCGACGCAACCCTCCCTGAGCTCCTTCGGCGAGGCACCGGCGAAGACGCCACGGCCCGCCGGGAGAGCCATCTCGACGAGCTTGCCAGCGCCGTTTCCGGCGCTCTTGTAGCGAGGGAAGGCGTAGCCGGCCACGAGGAGGTTTCGGGCGACGAAGTCCCGCGCCTCGGGCGGGCTCATCCTCAGGAGCGAGAAGGGAAAGTCGACGAGAGCGGACGTCTCGCCGTTCTTCTCGAGGGTGCGGACCGCCGCGCGCAGCAGACCTCGCGCCTTGCGCGGGGCCATCTCCTCGCCCGTGCCGGTACCGAAGACGTAGAGGCGGTTCGCAGGTCCGTCCGCGCCGAGCGGGATCGTCCAGACCGATCCGTCGGTGCCGGCATCCGGTGGAGCGCCCGCGCGGGCCGCTTCGCGGAGCTCGTCGGGAACGGTCTCGAAGCGGGCGGGCCCCTTCTTCTCGGGCCGGGCGACGAAGGCGATGACGGCGTCGCGGCGGGCGCCCTTCTTCTTCTCGGCGGGGGAAACGATCTCGAGCTTCAAGCGTGACTCCTCCGTGACATGCGGCCCGGGGAGTCTAGCCGAGCCCGAATAGAATCCAGGAATGCCGCCTGCCTCCCTCGACGCGACCTCCCTGCCTGGCCTTCCGCCGCCCCGGCGGGGGAAGGTCCGCGACGTCTACGACCTCGGGGACCGCCTCCTCGTCGTCGCCACCGACCGGATCTCCGCCTTCGACGTCGTCCTGTCTCCGGGCATCCCCGGCAAGGGCGCGGTCCTGACCCAGCTCTCGACCTTCTGGTTCCGGAAGTTCGGCACGCTGGTGCCGAACCACCTCGTCGAGACCGACGCGGCCGCCTTCCCCGGCGACCTCTCGTCGCACGCGGGCCTCCTCGCCGGGCGAGCGGTCCTCGTGAAGAAGTGCCGCGTCGTCCCGTTCGAGTGCGTCGCCCGCGGCTACCTCGCCGGCTCCGGCTGGAAGGACTACCGGAAGACCGGGGCTGTCTGCGGCGTTCCGCTTCGCGCGGGACTCCTGGAAGCGTCGCGACTCCCGGAGCCGGTCTTTACGCCCGCCACGAAGGCCGAATCGGGGCACGACGAGAACGTCTCCTTCGAGACGATGGCCAGCGCGATCGGGCGCGACCTCGCGGCGCGTCTGCGCGACCTCACCCTCGCGATCTACTCCGAGGCGGCCGCGTTCGCCGCCTCGCGCGGCGTGATCGTCGCCGACACGAAGTTCGAGTTCGGCCTCGACGAGGACGGCTCCGTCGTCTGGATCGACGAGGCGCTGACCCCCGACTCCTCCCGTTTCTGGCCCTCGCCGTCGTGGCACGAGGGGGGCTCCCCGCCCTCCTTCGACAAGCAGTACGTGAGGGACTGGCTCGAGACGACCGGCTGGGACAAGACCCCTCCGGCGCCGGTCCTCCCCGAAGGCGTCGTCGCCGGGACGCTCGCCCGCTACGTCGAAGCCTTCCGCGTCCTCACGGGCGCCGAACCGGTCCTTCCGGCCTGAAGGACACCGCGGTCCGCGCGAGGAGCTCTTCGACGCTCGCGACCGGGGTGATCGCCAGATCCGGGAACTCCGCCGCTTCCGCGGCGTTCCCGGCGGGAAGGAACGCCTCCGTGAAGCCGAGACTGACCGCCTCCTTGAGCCGGAGCGTCGCGTCCGTCACGGCCCGCACCTCTCCGAGCAGCCCGACCTCGCCGAAAGCGACAGCCCCCTTCGGCAGTGCCGTTTCCCGGACGCTCCCCGCCACGGCGGCGAGAACGGCGAGATCGGCCGCAGGCTCTTCGCTCTCGGCGCCCCCTGCGATGTTCAGGAAGACGTCGTGGCCGGAGAGCGCGAGCCCCCCGTGCCGCTCGAGGACCGCGAGCAGGAGGGCGAGGCGCGTCCCGTCGAAGCCGATGGCGGTGCGCCGCGGCGTCCCGTACTTCACCGGGACCGTCAGCGCCTGCACCTCGAGGAGGAGGGGCCGCGTCCCCTCGACCGCCGCGAGGATCGCCGAGCCGGGGCGGCCCCCGGTTCGTCCGCCGAGGTAGAGGGCCGAGGGGTTCGTCACCTCGACGAGGCCCGTACCGGTCATCTCGAAAACGCCGAGCTCGTGGACCGGCCCGAAGCGGTTCTTCAACGCTCTCAGCACGCGATGGGCCTGGAACCGCTCCCCCTCGAACGAGAGAACGGCGTCGACGAGATGCTCGAGCGTTTTCGGTCCCGCGAGCGTCCCGTCCTTCGTGACGTGCCCGACGAGGATCACCGGCGTCCCGCCCGTCTTGGCGTGGACGGAGAGCCGCGCCGCAGCGTCCCGCACCTGAGAGACCGAGCCCGGCGTCGACGGGAGATCGGGCGAGGCGACCGTCTGGATCGAGTCGACGACGAGCGCCGTCCAGGGCCGCTCGGCGGCAGCTTCCAGGATCCGGTCCACCGACGTCTCGGCGAGCAGGTGAAGGCCGTCCACGACGGTCCCGAGCCGGTCGGCCCGGAGGCGCACCTGGCGTGCCGACTCCTCCGCCGAAACGTACAGGACCTGCCCCGAGTGCGCGACGAGCCGGGCCGCGACCTGCAGGAGAAGCGTCGACTTGCCGATGCCGGGCTCTCCGCCGAGGAGGACGACGGAGCCGGGGACGAGGCCGCCGCCGAGGACGCGGTCGACGTCGGCGAGCCCCGTCAGGAGGCGCGGCGAGTCCGTCGCGTCCACGTCCCGCATCCGGAGAATCGGCGAGCGTGTCGACGCGGAAGCGCGCTCTCCCGGGCGGGCGGGCCGCTCCGGCTCTCCCTCGACGAACGTGTTCCAGCCGCCGCACTCGGGGCAGCGCCCGAGCCATCGCGGGCTCTGCGCGTCGCACGCCGTGCAGGTGAAGACGCGCGCCGGCTTCCTGGCCATCAGAAGGCGCTGAGGGCGGCCGGCAGGAGCGTCTTGATGTCCTCGTCCTTCCAGCGAATCCCCGCGCCGAAGAAGAACGAGCGGCCCGAGGGGTTGATGACGTCGGTGACGCCGCCCCGGAGAAACACCGCACCCCGGGTCTGCCACTGGCCGAAGAGCTTCACCTGGGCGTTGCCATAGGGCCGGCCGAAGTCCCAGGCCTCGCCGGTGAGCTGCAGCCGGTCCTTCAGGACCTGCTGGTCGATCGCGACGCCTCCCCTCGATTCGATGAGCCCGGCGCGGAGGGTCGTGTTCTTGTAGCGGTAGCCGAGCTGGGCCGAGAGGGCGAACGCGTCCTCGGTACGGCTCACCGTCGTCGTCACGGTCGTTGGCGGGCCACCGTCTATGGACGTCTCGTAGTTGTACGTCTCGTCGTACCGACGGCCGTCCGGAAGGCCGATCACCTCGAAGCGGTAGAACTTGTTCTCGCGCGGCGTGACGTCGATCCGGAAGGCGCCCTTCCACCCTTCGGTCCGGGTCGCGTACTCCCCGTAGAAGCCGAGGTCGAGCTCGATCCGGTTGATTCGGGTCAGGGTCGTCCGGAGCTCCTCGACCCCGGTCTTGATCGACGTGAGCGCCTCGTTGAGGTTCTGGTGCGTCTCCTCGTCGTTCACGAGCTTGCCGAGCGTTCCCTCGCCGCTGTCGATCTTCCCGGTGATCGAGTTGAGGTTGTCCGCCGAGATCTTGAGCTTCCCCGACAGGTCCTCGATGTTCGCGACGGAACCCTTCACGCCCGACCGGTTCTCGTCGAGGATCCGGTCGAGGCGGGCGAGCGTCTCGCGGATCGACGAGGAGAACTCGCGCAGGTTCGCCATGGTCACGTCGACGTTCTGCCGGTTCGCCTCGACGAGGTTCTTCAGCTGCTCGGCGAGCGCCCCGACGTTGTCGACGATCCGGTTGATCTTCGCCTCCCCCGACTCGCCTCCCAGGGAGCCCGAGAGGGCGCCCGTCAGCTCCTTCACGTCCTTGCCGATCTCGCTCGCGAGCTTCGTCAGCTCGTCGAACTCCACGGGGACGCGCCCGGGAATGCGGGCGCCTTCCGGCAGGCGCGGCTTCGTCGGGTCCCCCGCGAAGAGGTCGACGTACTTGTCGCCGAGCAGGCCGAGGTTCTTCACCTGGCCCCAGGCCCCGTCGCGCAGCTCGACGTCGCCGTCGAAGACGAGCCGCGCCACCGCCGTGCCGTCCGGGAGGAGGCGGATGCCGTCGACCTTTCCGACCCTCACGCCCGCGATCCGCACGGCCGACTTGTCGTCGAGCCCGGCCACGTCCGCGAAGGTGACCTCCGCCGAGGCCGCACGCGCCTTGCCGGGAAACGGCAGGTCCTCGATCTTCAGGACGAGGACGGCGAGCGCGAGCAGGACCGCCAGAGCGAAAAGCCCGATCTTGGCCGTCGCGTTCATACAGCTGCCTCCTCGGGAGAACCGGACTCCGCGTCCTCGCTCCCGTCACCCAGGACGAACGCCCTCACCCGCGGGTCATCCGAGGCCTCGAACTCTCGCGGCGGGAGGTCGACGAGAATCCTCCCGCGGTCGAGGAGAGCGACACGCTCGGCAACCTCGAACGCGACCTTCAGGTCGTGGGTGATCGTCACCATCGTCGGGTTCATCCGGTCCCTCAGGTCGATCATCACGCGGGCGAGAACGTCCGTCGTGATCGGGTCGAGCCCGGTCGTCGGCTCGTCGAAGAGGAGCACTTCCGGCTTCAGCGCGATGGCCCGCGCAAACCCGACGCGCCGTCGCATACCGCCCGACAGCTCCGAGGGCCGCTTCCCCTCGATGCCGGGGAGCTTCACGAGAGAGAGGCACTCGGCGACGCGCGCGCTCACATCCCCCGGAGTCATCTTCGTGTGTCGCTTCAGCGGGAACGCGATGTTCTCGCCGACGCTCATCGAGTCGAAGAGGGCCCCCTCCTGAAAGGACATCCCGAATCGACGACGGATCTCGTCGCGCCGGGAGCGGGAGGCGCTCCACAGGTCTTCTCCCTCGACCTCCACCGTTCCCGAATCGGGCGTCAGGAGCCCGATCATGTGCTTGAGGAGCACGCTCTTCCCCGTCCCGGACTTGCCGAGGATGACGATCGACTCCCCCCTGGCGATGGCGAGGTCGAGCCCGTCGAGGACGATCTTCGGGCCGAACCGCTTCGAGAGGGCCGTCAGCCGGATCTCGGGAAGCGCCTCCTGAACCGGGAACGGCGCGGCCGCGCTCAGAAGAGCACCTTCGTCAGGAAGAAGTCGGAGACGAGGATGGCGAGCGACCCGAGAACGACGGCCGCGGTCGTCGCGCGGCCCACGCCTTCCGCCCCGCCCGTCGTGTCGAAGCCCTGCTGGCAGCCGATGAGGGTCAGGAGAAATCCGAAGACGCCCGCCTTGACGAGACCCGACCAGAGGTCGTTCAGGTCCAGGAACTGGAACGTATTCTGGACGTAGACGACCGGGTTCGCGCCGAGCAGGCGGACAGCGACGAGATAGCCGCCCGTGATCCCGAGGGCGTTCGCCAGGACGACGAGCATCGGGACGACGATGATCCCCGCCAGGATCCTGGGGACGAAGAGGTACTGAACCGGGTCGGTCGCCAGGGAGACGAGGGCGTCGATCTGCTCGGTCACGCGCATCGAGCCGATCTCGGCGGCCATGGCGCTCCCGGAGCGCCCGGTCACCATCAGGCCCGTCAGGACCGGCGCCAGCTCGCGGAGCATGGAGAGGGCGACGACGGAGCCGACCCACGCCTCCGCGTGGAAACGCTTGAACCCGACGTACGTCTGAAGAGCCAGAACCGCGCCCGTGAAGACGGCCGTGAGGAGGACGACCGGGAGACCGTCGAACCCGACCCGAACGACCTGCGTTGCGAGGGCACGGCCGTCGAAGGGCTTCCGGAAGAGGCCCCGCACCGTCAGGCCCAGGAGCGTGACGCAGCGGCCGTGGAACTCGAGGGCGTCGAGAGCGAGCCTGCCGACGGGTTCAAGGAAGCCCATCGGACCTCCTGTCGAAAGGTGCGTCGGGAAGCTCACGGGTCAAGAGAGGCTCTCTGCAGCCGATGATACCCGTCGCGTTCCGCCCGTTCACATCCCGGCGCCCTCGGGCACCTGGGCGAGATCGGAGAAGCGCGTCGTCTCGCCCGACCACCCGACGGAAAAGCGCCCGGTGGGGCCGTTCCTCTGCTTGGCGATGATGACCTCGCAGACGTTCTTGTCCGGCGTGTCCTTGTCGTAGTACTCGGGCCTCGAGAGGAAGATGACGAGGTCGGCATCCTGCTCGATCGCGCCCGACTCGCGCAGGTCCGAGAGCTGCGGCTCCTTCTCCGACCCGCGCTGCTCCGTGCGCCGGGAGAGCTGCGCGAGGGCGATGACGGGGACGTCGAGCTCCTTGGCGAGAGCCTTCAGCCCGCGCGAGTAGGCGCCGACCTCCTGCGTCCGGTTCTCGTACTTCTGGCGCGAGCCCATGATCTGGAGGTAGTCGACGAAGATCGCGTCGAGCCCCTTCTGCGCCTGCTTGAGCTGAAGGGCCCGGGCGCGCATCTCGAGGAGGCTGTTCGACGGCTGGTCGTCGATGAAGAACCGGGCGTCGCGCATCTGCTGCGTCGTGTAGAAGAGGAACTTCTTCTCTTCCTTCGAGAGCCGTCCCTCGCGCAGCCGCTGCAGGTTGACGCGCGCCTCGGCGCACTGGATCCGGAATCCCAGCTGGGGCGCGCTCATCTCGAGCGAGAAGAAGGCGACACAGTACCCGTTGTGAATCGTGAGGTGCGCGGCGATGTTGAGCGCGAACGCCGTCTTCCCCATCCCCGGCCGGGCGGCCAGGACGATGAGGTCGGTCTTCTGCAGGCCCTGGGTCAGGGCGTTGAGGCGCGAGAAGCCGGTCGGCAGGCCGGTCAGCATCGATCCGCGTGCCTGGATCTTCTGGATCTCCTCCTCGTTCTTCTCCGCGATGTGCGAGAGACGCACGAATCCGCCCCGCAGGCTCCCCTTGGCGATGTCGACGAGCTCCTGCTGGGCGACCTCGAGGACGGCCTGCGCGTCGGGGGCGTCGACTGCGGCGCGCGCCGCACGGCGCGACTGGAGGATCAGCTGGCGGCGCAGCGCGGCCTCTCGCACGAGCCGCGCGTAGCTGTCGACGCTCTCGACGTCGGGGACGTTGTCGAGAAGGCTCGCGAGGTAGGCCGTCCCGCCGGCCCTCGCGAGCCGCCCGTTGCGCTCGAGCTCGGACTCGACCATCACGAGGTCGACCGCTTCCTTCCGGTCGGACAGTGCGAGGCACGCCTCGTACACGAGCCGGTGCGGCTCGGAGGCGAAGTCCTCCGGGACGACGTGCTCCATCACGCGCGTGAGGAGACTGCCGTCGATCAGGAGCGCACCGAGGAGGCTCCGCTCCACCTCCGGGCGCGAGGGCAGGGTCTCGGGTTCGGCGGGAACGACGGGAGCCATGGATCGCCTGTTCTACACCATCCGCGGGCCGGACGGGTCAGCGGGGGGAGAGGTCGAGGACCGGCCGGCCCTCTTCGCACCGCCGCGCCGCGGCCGCCTCGGCGACCCGTTCCCATAGAGGTTCCGACAGCCGCCGCACGCCGAGAGTCTGCTCACCGTCCGGGGAGGCGTGGAAGTCGGAACCGGCCGTCACGAGGAGGCCGAGCGCTTCGGCGGCCGAGCCGAACTCCTCCTCGCGTCCTTCGTTGTCGGGATGGAAGACCTCCACTCCGTCGAGCCCCAGGTCGCGCCCCCTCCGGAGGATCTCGACCGGGTCCCGGTACCAGACCGGATGGGCCAGGACCGCGAGGCCCCCTGCCCGGCGGACTGCCCCGATCGCCTCTTCGAGTCCCCACTTCGCCTTGGGTACGAACGCCGGACCGCCGTCACCGAGGTACCGGTCGAAGGCTTCCCCGACGCTCCGAACGATCCCCTTCTCGACGAGCGCGCGCGCCACGTGCGGCCGCCCGAACGCGCCGGCCCCGACCGTCGCCCGGATCGCCGGCAGGTCGAGGACCACGCCGAGCCCTGCCAGCTTCTCCACGATCAACTCCCCTCGCTGGTCCCTCACCTGCCGGAACCACGTGAGCCTCTCCACCAGAGCAGGCTCCTCCGGATCGAGGAAGAGCCCCAGGAGATGGACGTCCTCTCCGCCGTCGTCGACGGAGAGCTCCGCGCCTCCGGCCGCGACGAGACCCGTTCCCGCGGCCGCCGCCTCGAACACCGGCACGCCGTGGACGGCGTCGTGATCGGTCAGGGCAGCGACGGAGAGCCCGGCCGCCACCGCGCGCCGGACGAGCTCCGCGGGAGACTCGACGCCGTCCGAGAAATCCGAGTGGAAGTGGAGGTCGGCCCCGCCGAACGACGTCACTTTCGTACGGGTCTGAGCGTGCGGATCCGAACGGTGTTCGTCGCCCCTTCGAGGGCCGCGGCGCCCGAGACTTCGACGACCGTCGCCTGGGCGAGGCCGTGCGCCCGGAGGACGGCATCACCGCTCGCGATCATCCCCTCCACCGATGAGGACGCCGGGATGCAGTACGAGACGACGTTCCGGAGGAGCGTGAGCCGGCGCCGGACCTCCTCGGAATTCGTGATCGCCACGATGGGAATCCGGGAATCCTCCTTCGAGAGGAGGCGCGCCGTCCGGCCCGAGGCCGTGTAGACGACCATCGCCTGCGCGCCCGCGCGCCGCGCCGCGACGACGGCCATGTCGCAGACGACCGGGGTGTGGTCCTCCCCGTCGGAGATCCGGTGAGGAGGTTCGCCCGGCATCGGCCTCTGCGCCTCGGCCACCCGCGCGATCTCGTCCATCGTCCGGACGGCCTCGACGGGGTAGGCGCCGACGGCCGTCTCGCCCGAGAGCATCACGGCGTCCGCGCCGTCGTTCACCGCCCCGGCGACGTCCGATACCTCGGCGCGCGTCGGAACCGGGTGCTCGACCATCGACTCGAGCATCTGCGTGGCCACGATGACGGGAACGGACTTCTCGTGGCCCACCCTCAGGATCGCCCGCTGCGCCCCGGGAACGGCCGCGAGGCCGATCTCGACGCCGAGGTCCCCGCGCGCCACCATCAGCACGTCCGACGCGGCGGCGATCTCGCGGAGACCCCGCACCGCCTCGATCCTCTCGATCTTCGAGACGATCCACGGACGGCGTTCCGGCGCCGCCTCGGCGATCAGCCGCCGAAGCGTCTTCACGTGCTCCACGGTCCTCACGAACGAGAGGCCGACGAACTGGATTCCCGCCTCGAGCCCCTCGCGCAGGTCGCGGCGGTCCTTCGCCGTCACGGCGGGGGCCGAGAGGGCGGAGCTCGGAAGGTTCACGCCGGCCCCCTTCCTCACGGTGCCACCGGCGAGGACCCGGGCCTTCAGCGAGCCGCTCCCCCGGCTTTCGACCTTCAGCCGGATCAGGCCGTCGGCGATCCGGATCTCGGCGCCCGGCTCGACTTCGGAGAGAAGCGCCGGGTAGGTCACGGAGATCTGCTTTCCCGCACCACGGCGCTGCCCCGGAAGGATCTCGACGAGGTCCCCGTCCTTCCAGACGGTCGTGTCTCCCTCGATGGGGCCGACCCGGATCTTCGGCCCGCCGAGGTCGAGAAGGATGCCGACGGGGCGTCCCACCACCTTCTCGGCGGCGCGGACGAGGGCCACCCGGCGTGAGATGTCCCCAGGCGCACAGTGCGCGCCATTGAAGCGAACGACGTCTACGCCCGCCGAGAGAAGACGGACGAGCTCGCCCTCTCTCTCGGCCCTGGGTCCGATCGTCGCGACGATCTTCGTGGCGCGAGGCTCCCGCGTCGTCTTGGCCATCCGGATCCTCCTGCGAACCGTATGATCGTCCAATGACCCCGAAACCGGAATCCCCGCTCGCCACGCACCTCGAGGGTCTCGACGCCCCCCGGGTAAGCGACCCCCGGATCGACAGCATCGCCCCTCACGTGAAGGAGATCATCCGGATCCTCGGCCTCTCGCCGGAGACGGACCCGAACCTCGTCGACACCGACCGCCGCGTGGCGAAGATGTACCTCGAGATCTTCTCGGGCCTCGACGAAGGGACCCGCCCGAAACTGACGACCTTTCCGAACGACGAGCACTACACGTCGATGGTCATGGAGAAGGAGATCCCGTTCTACTCCATGTGCGCCCACCACTTCGTACCGTTCTACGGGCACGGGCACATCGCCTACATCCCGAACGAACGGATCGTCGGCCTCTCGAAGCTCCCCCGCCTCCTCGACTTCTTCGCGAAGCGCCCCCAGGTGCAGGAGCGGCTCACCGAACAGATCGCCAGAGTCCTCGAGGAAGAGCTGAAGCCGCTCGGCGTCATGGTCGTCATCGAGGCCCGGCATCTCTGCGTCGAGATGCGCGGAGTCCGCAAACCCGGCTCCGTCACCGTGACCTCGGCCATCCGCGGCGTCTTCAAGCAGAAGGCCGTGCGGGAGGAATTCCTGGATTTGCTCAGACGACCGGGATGATCCCGGGCGTCACCTGAGCCATCCCGGGAATGCCCCCGCCTTCCGGGCCTCCTCCTGCAGGGCTTCCCATCGACCGGCGGCGCTGCGGTGCTCGACCCGGGCCTTCTCTGCGATGTCTCTCGCCTCGATGACCCGGACGACGTAGGTGTTGCGTTCCGCCTCACCGACCCCGAGGTAGGACCTCTCGGCCGCCTGCAGCTGCGCCTCGGCCTCGGCGAGATTTCGTTCCGCCTCGTCGAAGACCCCGCGGGCCGCCCCGGCCCGTTCCCGCCAGTAGGCTTCACCCCGACCCTGGTTGTCGGTCGGAGCCTTCTCTTCCGGAACAGGGACGACGGTGGGCGTCGTTCCCGGCTGGGCCGTCGGGGCCGGCGTCCCGATCCTCGCGTTCTCGAGAATCCGCCGGGCCTCCTCCCCGCTCGTCTTCATCCGGACCCGGTCCCCGAGAGGAGGAGTCGCGAACGGGCCCGGTGTCGGCCGGGCTGTCGGAGCGGGGAGCGTGGCAGCGACCGCACCCGGCGTGTTCGCACGCTCGGTGGCTTTGCTGTCGACACGCGCCGCAGGGATCGAAACGAGAGTCCCGGAGCCGTGGAGGCGCCCGACGAGCCGCCCGGAGCGCTCCTGCGGCGGCGCTTCGAACGTCACGCGTGTCCCGTCGGCCTGGACGAGGACCCACGGACGGCCAGCGGGAGGGTTTGCCGTTCCGGGGGCGCCGGACGGCGTGGGTACCGGACCGGACAGCGCCAGGACGAGGACGAGCGCGGTTCTCAAGCGACCTCCGCCAGCAGCGCGCCCGCGGCATCGAGGCCCCGGAGCGTGCGCACTCCGTGCCAGCAGTAATCCTCTCCCGGCACGAGCACCACGCGCGCCGACGGGAGGGTTCCCTTCCAGAGCGCTCGATCGGCGTCGCCGAACGGGAAAGGCTCGTCGGGAAGGACGAGAAGCTCGGGCGAGAGGCCTGCGAGCTGCTCTTCGTCCGTCCTCGGCCAGGGCCCGTTCGCCGCCGGAAAGACGTTCACCCCTCCGAACGTCTCGAGGAGATCGGAGATGTAGGTCCCTGCCGCGGCGGCCATCCAGGGCCCCTTCCAGATCAGGTAGGCGAACCGGACCGGCCGGCCCGCCCGGGCTGCGGCGAGCTTCTCCTCGACGGCCCGCGCCCATCCTTCCGCCGCGTCCCCGGCTCCCGTCAGCTCACCCAGGCGCCGAAGCAGCGGCGGAACCTGCGCGACACGCGTCGGGTGGCTCACGTCCACCCGATACCGCTTCGAGAGCTCGGCGACGTCGGCGTCGCGGTTCTCTTCTGCGTTGCAGAGGACGAGGTCCGGCGCCAGCGACGCGATCGCCTCGAGGTCGGGGTTCTTGGTGCCGCCGACGCGCGGGATGCCCTCGAGAGCCTCGCGTGGGTGGACGCAGTAGCGCGTCACCCCCGCGAGGCTTCTGCAGAGGCCGAGCGCGACCAGGCTCTCGGTGACCGAAGGACAGAGCGAGACGATCCGCATCAGGCGGCCGGCTTCTTCCTCCCGAGCAGCCCGTCCAGGACCTCCTTCGAGCCCTTCTTCACCTCCTCGTGGAGGGAGTCGCCGTGCGCGTCCATCGTCACGATCAGGGGGAAGTCCTTCACCTCGTAGATCCACATCGCCTCGGGAACGCCGAGCTCCTCGAGGTGCTTCACCCCCAGGACCCTCACGACCCTCTGCGCGAGGACCTGCGCCGCGCCGCCGATGGCGTGGAGGTAGACGGCCCCGTGCTCCTTGAGGCCGGCGAGGGTCTTCAGACCCATCCCGCCCTTGCCGACCACACCGCCGAAGCCGTACTTGCCGATCACGGCGGCCTGGTAGGGCTCCTCGCGGATCGACGTCGTCGGACCGGCTGCCAGGACGCTCCACGAGCCGTCCTTCTCCTTCCGCATGACCGGGCCGCAGTGGTAGAGGATCGAACCCCGCAGGTCGAGATCGGGGTACTCCGGCCAGGTCTTGATCCAGAGCTTGTGGAGGGCGTCCCGCCCCGTGACCATGAGTCCCGAGACTTCCACCGCGTCGCCCCTCTTCAGCGAGCGGACGACCTCGGGGGTGAGGGGCGTCGTCAGCTTTCTTGCGAGGCTCATTGCGCGTACACCGCCTTTCCGGTGGGCGAGACCTCGACGGAGGCCCGCCGCGTCGCCCAGCACATGTAGCTGACGGAG